>CAZRMB010000480.1:0-1922 GCA_964600925.1 uncultured Syntrophomonas sp. | reverse complement strand
ATTGTTAAAGTCGTTGTAGGAACGATCGAAAGGGTAAGCGCCTGCATAGTTACCTGGCGGGCGGCAGTGAATGTCAGGTCCGGACTCCAGACGATGATTCCGCTGACCAACGTTGCCAAAAGCAGCACCAGATTGAAGTATTCCTGCGGAGTTGTATATTGACTGAGAATGGGATCGAAAATCCTGCGGATCAATAACAATGCATTTCCTGCAGCAGTCATAAACAACCCCACCACGCCGGTAAAAACAGTAAGGTAGTAAAGCAGCGCTGTCCACCACATGGCATGCATACTGACTGATAGCCCGGCAAACTCAGTTAATGCCCCGACCACCAGCAAAACGGTCCAGGCAATTAAAAAATAAATGCCCAGATGAAAGGCATAGGAAATCCACCAGAAAGACCGCTGATTATCGAACAGTTTTTTGATAAACAACATTTCTTTCATCATATCGATAAGCTCCGACGCTTTCGATATCTGCCGGGGTTTGTGCCACCATTCCACTTCCTCCATGTAGGAACCTCCATATTGATGCCGGCCTTTTTCTTGCGGCACCGGGTACAGGTCCATCCTGGCATGAAGCGGCATTTTTGCATATTCAGCAACCTTATAGAACGATAAACCAAAGAACAACAATGCAGCCAGAATAATTATGAGCCCTAATATCACGGTTCTGCCTCCTTAATAAATGAAATTTTTCACACGATATTTCTATAGTTAAGTTTAAGGAAACACGAAATACTTTGTAAAATTGCATATTTTTATCGGCACAATAAGTAATCCGAATAATAACGGTTTTAAATAATGCCTCTGGTTTATAAATATACTTTTTTCATTGGAATCAAATATTGATTCGCCCATATAAAAAAGCCCCGTTGGGCGCGGGGCTTGGAAAAGGGAATTAGGGAAAGTAATGGGAAATATTCTTAAAAGGCAAAAGCTTTTATCAAACTTATGCGATTATATCTTTGCAAGCTGCCGGGCCAAAGTAACAAAATTAGCAGCCCACTCCGGATGTGACGGAGCATAAAGGTGATTATAAGAGGCTATTACGTTATTGACCGCAATTCCGTCTCTTTGACCATCCAGGCCGTAACCGCGTTCGACTTTAAAAATAAAGTTGATTTCATTTTCGTCCACATTGCAAATCTGTGAATGATGAAACTCATGCCCTCGTATCTCAGAGCCTTGGGCAAAGAGATAATTGGAACCGTGCGTCATCATTTTCGTATATCCGTGTCCCCGCGGAACCGATGACATCCGGGTATCACAGGGTAAAACTCCGCACATTTCATAATTTTGCCCGTTATAGATTAGATTGCGGCAAAGATACATCAAGCCTCCGCACTCGGCATATACCGGCAGACCGTTTCCAATCTCGCTGCGAATGGAAGAGCGCAGGGATATGTTTTCTTCCAGCTTGTGAGCAAATACTTCCGGAAAGCCTCCCCCGATATATAAACCTTGAATGTCAGGCAGGAACTTGTCTGATAGGCTGTTGATATAGACCAGTTCGGCACCTTCATCTTCCAATGCTTCCAGATTGTCCGGATAATAAAAACTAAAAACATTGTCTTTAATGACACCAATACGAACCCGGGGGGATGCAGTTTTGCGCACACTGGCAACTGCGGGCAAAGGACGGGCGGTGGCGGCAATTTTCAATACAGCCTGCAAATCAACGTATTTTTCAGTTTGCTGACCCAGCTCATCCAACAATTCATTAACCTGATTCCACTCCTCAACCGTGACAAGCCCCAAATGCCGTTCGGCAATAAAAGGCTTTTTTTGCTTGGGGATGGCTCCGACAACCGGTATGCCGGTATAACTTTCAATGGAACCGCGCAATATGTTTTCATGCCTGGCCCGGGCTACTTTATTTAAAATAACAATTAAATTACATAAAATACTTAAAAAATATTT
>CAZRMB010000479.1:0-1923 GCA_964600925.1 uncultured Syntrophomonas sp. | reverse complement strand
TGTAGCGCTGCGTCCATGGATAATCCACGTAACGGAAGGCATAATTTTTTACGACCTTATGAATAAAACAGGTGGTTTCCGTCAAAAATTCGGGGGGAATAAAGGGAGCCGCCGCCGCTTCGGAATCGTCTATCTGTAAATGATATTTGTCATTGGCCATGGAAATTCTTGCCAGCCAAATTCTTGTGGGACGGATATTGTATATATTGGGTTTATTAAAGATGTCCAAAGAAGCCAGCAGCAGCTCCGGCTCGACCTTATAGCTGTCGATAACAATGCTTCTCAACTCATTTTTGGGCACCCTGGCATGTTTAATCGCCAAGGCCAAAAAATGAAAAACCGTACCGGCAAAAATATCTAAAATCTCGGGGTGGACCAGCGGGAGGATTTTGATTTGATAGAAATAAGGAATGAATAAATTCCAATGAACGTCAATAATCGTCTCTTTACCTTCCTGTGACATTCGCGCCAGCGCGCCGCGCCTGCCGACAATATTAAAAGTGACGTTTGAATCCACTATTTCCGTCCAGAAAGGCTTCAGGAGTGATTTTAGCCGCGCATCATCGAGCAAATTCATTCTATCAGCTATGGCCTGATTCTTGTGAAGGATTATCTGCTGCTGATCCGGGGTCAACAGGATAAATTTATCCTCGCCCTCCCTCTTGCCAAATGATAAATCAGGCAGATCAACGCTCCCTGCAACCGCTGGATAAATAACTACTTTTGTGATTTTCTCGCATACAGTCGGAATGTATTGTTTAAGAACAATCGAATTCCCCATGCAACCTCCGGATGAAAAAACAACTGTTTCCCTGTATCTGCTTATTTCAATTTGACAAGAATTTACATCGTAGCCTGAAAATATAGGGACATTCCGTTTACATGTCAATTATTTATTTTCAAAATATCGAATGCAGATCAATGGTGGATATATCACTGGATATATTGACAATATATCTATTACGTGTAGAAATACAAACTTAAATCTCTAACATATTATTTCGTTAGCTTAGCGGCGCATTACTTAATTTTTTCTGCTTAATCATCATCAACACCAAACGACTTCACCAGAAGGGAGAAGAATCAAATGACACTACAAGAAATGATTACCGCAGTTCAAAAGTCCTTGGGAGTTACGGTTGATGGCAAGGCCGGCCCTGAAACCTGGAACGCTATTTATAAAAAAATAGTAATGCCAGATGTTGCCGGTGAAAAGGAGGCTTTAGACATTTCTCCGGTTGATTCAAGAAGCGAAAAAAACATTTCATCACTTGATCCTAAAATTCAATCGTTCGCCCGCACGCTTGTACATAAGGCGGCCAGTGTTGGCATTACGATCAAAGTTATCAGCGGACTTCGGACCTATGAAGAACAGGATGCGCTGTATGCCCAGGGTCGAACGAAGCCCGGTAAGATAGTTACCAATGCGCGGGCGGGATACTCGAATCATAATTTCGGAATTGCCTTTGATATCGGTGTCTTTGAAGGAAACAAATATCTGGGGGAATCTCCAAAATATAAAGCTGTAGGTATGCTGGGCATGGATATCGGCCTGGAATGGGGCGGCAGCTGGAAATCAATAGTAGATGAACCTCACTTCCAGCTTCGACCGGAATGGGCAAGTAACTTGACGGAAAAGCAAATGCTCGCGGCGCTGCGGGATCGTGTCAGTAGTGGTCTTTCGGTATATGCATAGGCATGATGCAAGGCGCAGACAAATAAAGTGTTACGTAAGAGGAGGCTGTTGATGAAAAGGATCTTGATTTTTTCCACGCTTGTACTTTTTGTACTGGTTTCTACTGCTATTGCCAAGGAGCAAAGATATAAGAAGTCGAGCGCCGGAAAGTTTGATTCTTACGTCCTTGCCCTGAGCTGGCAACCGGCCTTCTGTGAAACAAAACCCGACAAAAGGGAGTGCGAAAC
>CAZRMB010000478.1:0-1926 GCA_964600925.1 uncultured Syntrophomonas sp. | reverse complement strand
GCAACAGCTTTGGCCCTGTCATCATCCATGGGAGGGGCAACCATTTTCAGAAATTGTAGCATGGTACTCTGAAATTCCATGTATTTGTCTGCAAATCGTTTTTTTAAGACCGGGTTTTCAATAACTGCTTCTTGTAATAGATAAAGATTAAGTTTACCGCGGTTTTCAGCATACAGTATGCCCATAATGCTTTCCTGCAGAATTTCTTGTAATGAGCAGCCTTGCATTTGTTCGGCTTTTTTTAGTTTGGATCTGGTAATTTCGTCGAAATGCTTTTCAGTGAGTTCGTAAATCAAATCGTCTTTGGCAGCGAAATGATAGAATAAGGTGCCTTTGCTTATGCCAGCTGCGTTGGCTATATCAGCCAGACTGGTACCCTTGACGCCACGTTCCATTACTAAAGCAGTGGCGGCATCGATGATCTTTTGACGATTGTTATACATATCTTCTTGTTTCGTGTTAGAAGGCATCAAGTATCACTCCTGTATCAGTCGGTCGACCGACCGTATAGTAATTATAAAAACATATATGGCAAACTTGTCAAGATTTATACTATATTTATTAATAGAAAACCGTGCAATCAACGTATTTACATACGAATCATGCACGGTTACGATCGGTTATTTTAATAAGTTAATACGGATGAAAAAGACTACTCGATTTTGTTGGTCCGTCTCCAAATCTTGCGTTCTTCAGCCGCTTTAATAAGATCATCGCGGAAGTCGGGATGGGCGATGGAGATAAGTTTTTCAGCCCGGTACCAGGTCGGACATGTCTTCATGCTGATTACGCCGTATTCGGTAACGACATGATTGACCATCTGGCGTGAGAGAGTGGTAATTGAACCAGGTTCAAAATTGGGAACGATCCTGGAAATAACGGTGCCGTCTTTTTTGGTATGGGTGGAAGGCAGGCAGATAAAACTGCGACCGCCTTTGGACCAGAAGGAACCGAGCACGAAGTCAGACATACCGCCATTACCGGATACCTGTTTAAATCCGGAACTCTCAGCATTGACCTGACCGTAGAGATCGACCTGGAGAGCCTGATTGATCGATATCAGATTATCGATCTGGCACAGTTGGGTAGGATGATTTACATAGCCTACACTGCAGGAAGCAATCGCTGGATTGTGGTCCATCCAATCATACAACTCCTTGCCGCCAAGGGCAAAAGTATAGTTGATCTTGCCGGGATCGAACACCTTCTTAAGACCGGTCATACGGCCTGATTCCCACATATGCATGTAAGCATCGACCAACATTTCCGTCCATCCGCTCAAGTCCTTGAGGTCGGTTTCACTGATCATTTTTCCCAGTATGTTGGGCATGGCGCCAATGCCAAGCTGGATACACTGACCGTCTTGTAAGAAGTCCAATACATTGGAGGCAATTTTGGCATCTGTATCAGTTGAGTCGATTTTAGCCAGTTCATATAATGGCGGGTTTTCACCCTCAACTACGTAGGTAACTTGTGAGATGTGTATCCTTTCCTGGTTTCCACCATAGCAGTAAGGGATGTTTTGGTTGACTTCGACAATACGATTCTTGGCAGTTAAAGCTTGCCAATAGCAGCATGAGTTATGCAGACCCCAGTTGAAATAGCCGTTCTCATCCATAGGAGTTGTCTGGGCAATAAATACGTCCCGCAGATTGGTGCCGATTTTGCTTTTCTTGGCGCCCGGATCTTCTTCATAAGTGGCATATTTCATATACATTTCCGATTCGCCGTATAGTGTTGGCTGATAGAAAACATTTCCGCATCTTTCCTGGAAAATACGGGTCAAAGCGCTGAAATGCTGATCATTGTAAGTGAAAACCTCACCCATAGGGTCTTTCATGACAACTTCTGGCAGCGGAGGCACGGTTACAGCACCCATAACATTGATATTTTTCAATTCGTCCTTGCGTGCCGCCAGAGCTGCGT
>CAZRMB010000477.1:0-1928 GCA_964600925.1 uncultured Syntrophomonas sp. | reverse complement strand
CATAGTATAATTATTATACGAATGTTCTGGTGTATTAGGATCAAATTCAAATTTCTCCAAGATATTTTTGCTTCAAAAATTATTGAGATAATTGGCCTTTGCTTTAAATTTTCCAGCCCAAATTTTTTAAAGAGTAACTACTACATGGAAACTACTAATCTTGTACCTCACAAAACCGCTTGACACTTTAGAGTTGGTATGTTCTCGATGAAGGAGGAAGTTTAAGTGAATACTCGGCTGGAGGTATCTTCCAAAAACCAGACGCAAAGCATTATTAAAGATGCCGACAATCAAACACAGCACGATGCCGCTGAATCGTTGCCACTTGACCTCAAGTCGCCTGTTCTTATGGATTTACGACACCGGATTGTGTCTACGCCAATCAACGTGATGATTGCTGACGAGGACAAACTGTTCACAGAAGGTATTGCTGCCATAATTGACCAGTGGGAAGAGTTTCGGTTGATTGCCAAGGCCACCAACAACGATGAGGTATTGGAGTTCATTAATGAGTATCATCCTGCTGTCATTCTGATGGGTGTGCGGATGCAGGGTGTTAAATGCAGTGAGACAATTCGCGCCATCACTGCAAACGATTTTGAAACGCGTGTTATCGTCATTGCCTCTCGCAGCGAAGCGGCTGACGTTCTGGAGGCCTTGCGTGCCGGCGCTACAGGATACGGTGTCCGCGAGGAACTCTCCGCCGACCGGCTTCGTGGGTTTCTTTGGGGCGTTGCAGCCGGCGAAGTTATTCTTTCGGGCTCAATAGGCACTCACCTTAAAGAAGATCTTCTTAAGCCGGCCGATGCATCGGAGCTTGACAACGATTTTTTTAATACCCTAACGAAGCGGGAACGCGAGGTGCTTGCTTTACTCGTCGAAGGTATGTCCAATACGGAGATTAGTCAACAACTTTATCTGAGTGAGCCTACCATTAAGAAGATCATCAGCCAAGTCACCGGCAAATTGCAGGTCACGAATCGGGTTCAAGCAGCAGTACTGGCGAGCCGCCATATGATGATTCGCCAACCGTAGATAAAAGTAGTGCTGGTAAATCGAATAATGTATCGCGCTTCTGGTAAGCCAACGCGACATCTATATGGGTATAAGCATTCGCTGAAACCGTCCAAGCACGTACTTTCATTATTCTTTATATGATATATAAAAGTCTGGGATGATATTTCTTGAAGAATCAGATCGCTTAAAAATAAAAGATATTATTGGAGAAGCCGCGAAGAAAAGCGGCTTCGTTTTTGTTTTAGACGAATACGAGTAAACACCAGATGGTTTAAGATCTGTTGTAAACATGCCCAATAGTATCCGAAAAAAATATCCCAACGGGTATACCAAAAGTATCCCAAAGACGCTATTCGCTCATGCCTTCCTCTGATAATATTGTGAAACAATGAACTTACAAAGGAGGAAGATTTAAATGAAGAATAGCAAATACCCAAAACTATTTGAAAAAGGCTATATTGGAAACCTTGAAATCAAAAACAGAATCGTTAGAATGCCAATGGGAACTGACTTGGGAAATCCTGATGGATCAGTAACTGACCGCCAAATTACTGCATATGCGGAAGCTGCGGAAGGAGGGGCTGGAATCGTATATATGGATGCCTGTGCCCCGGTAAATATACATCATTGCGGTCTAACTATTGCTTCAGATTCAATGATTGCAGGGTTAAGCTTACTTGCAGAAGCTATTAAATTCCATGGAGCCATTGCAGGGTGCCAAATTGCTCATCCGGGCAGAGACGCTGGTTTCGTAGGAGGAGATGATTTGGTAGCTCCTTCAGCAATACAATGGGAACCCTGGTATCAACATGGCGCCGCGATCCCCAGAGAATTGTCGCTTAAAGAAATTCATGAAATGATAAGCGCATTTGGTGATGCGGCCAGACGTTGTATGATTGCTGAATTTGATA
>CAZRMB010000476.1:0-1930 GCA_964600925.1 uncultured Syntrophomonas sp. | reverse complement strand
GAGGGGTTCAATCTGCTGTTTATGCTACCGAAGTTTCTCTGGAGGAGTATTACACCTACACCACCGAAGAAACCGAAAAACTGGAACTAAATAACCTTGCTGAAAAGTTAGGCGGAAATATGGAACTGGCCATTAAACAACTGGCTGAAAGCAAAAGGATAGAACAGAAATAAAAAGCAGATGCGAATCCCTCGCACCTGCTTAATCGCCCGTTAAATCAACTTGCTTTTGTAATAAACAAGTTCGTAGAAACGAGCTAGGTCAACCTTAATGGTTTTTTCTTCCATAATTTTTAAACAATGACATTTGAGTCATGTGTAAATAAATACTGATAAAAATTTTTAATGTCAATGAAAAATGAAAACAAAGCTTTTTATAATCACTTTTTTGACGATATTCTTTAGTGTCCAGTCAAAAGCCCAATGGATTGTCACCGATCCAACCAACCTGGTGCAAAGTATTGTCAATACAGCCAACGAGGTCATTCAAACATCCTCGACGGCTTCTAATATGCTGAACAATTTCAAGGAAGTTCAGAAAGTCTATACCCAGGGGAAAGAATATTACGACAAATTGAAAGCAATAAATAACCTGGTAAAAGATGCGAAGAAAGTCCAGAATACCATTTTACTGGTTGGTGAGATTTCGGATATCTATGTGACTAATTTTCAGAGAATGCTGGCCGATCCTCACTTCCGGGTCGAGGAACTGACTGCTATTGCTTTTGGATATACCAAACTTTTGCAAGAATCTGCCGATATGCTTTTGGAACTCAAAGATGTGGTGAACGTCAACGGGCTTTCGATGACTGACAGCGAACGGATGGACATTGTTACCAAAGTGTACGACCGGTTAAAGAAGCACAGGGATATGGTTGCTTATTATACGCGCAAGAACATTTCGGTTGCCTATCTGCGAGCTAAGAAAGCCGGTGACAGCGACCGTGTAATGGCTCTATACGGAAGTACTGATGAGCGATATTGGTAATAATCTCAAAAACAATCGGAAATGGTAATCCTGGCTGTTGATTTTGAAAACCTCCATCAGATCCTTCGAAACCTTTACATGGAAATGATGCCGCTGTGCAGCAACATGACCGGAATTGCCAAAGGCATTGCCGGGCTTGGTGCCCTGTTTTATGTGGCTTCCCGTGTATGGCAGGCTTTATCCCGTGCTGAACCCATTGATGTGTACCCAATGTTGCGACCTTTTGCCATCGGACTTTGCATCCTGTTTTTTCCAACGTTTGTTTTGGGAACAATTAATATGGTGCTGTCACCAGTGGTAAAAGGAACGCACCAGATGCTGGAGTCACAGACCTTCGATATGAACCAGTACCGGCAGCAAAAAGACCAGCTCGAATATGAAGCCATGATGCGAAACCCGGAAACTGCCTACTTAGCTTCGAACGAAGAGTTTGACCGTCAGTTGGAGGAACTGGGCTGGTCTCCCGGTGATTTGACAACTATGGCCGGAATGTATGTCGAACGGAGTATGTACGATCTGAAAAAATCCATTCGTGACTGGTTCCGTGAATTGCTGGAATTATTGTTTCAGGCAGCGGCTCTGGTGATTGATACGCTAAGGACATTCTTTTTGATCGTTCTGTCTATCCTTGGGCCTATTGCTTTTGCCATTTCGGTTTATAATGGTTTCCAGTCAACCATGACACAGTGGATCACTCGCTACGTCAGCGTGTACCTGTGGCTGCCGGTATCGGATGTCTTTAGTTCGATACTGGCCAAGATACAGGTTTTGATGCTTCAAAATGACATTACAGAATTGCAGAGTAACCCGGATTATTCCATTGATGCCTCCAACTCAGTGTATATCATTTTCATGATTATTGGGATCATCGGATACTTTACCATACCAACTGTTGCCAACTGGATTATTCAGGCCGGGGGAATGGGAAGCTACGGACGAAATG
>CAZRMB010000475.1:0-1935 GCA_964600925.1 uncultured Syntrophomonas sp. | reverse complement strand
GAAGAAAGAGCCGGATTCTGCTTCGCTACCTGTTCCTGCTGCTGCATCTGTAACAAATGAGGAAAGCTCCGAACTGCCGCCTACAGTAGTAAACAGTGTTGGAAATCAGATTGACATGAGCGAAACAGAGGCAAGTGAAGTGGAGAAGATGTTGAGCATTGTTGGAGTGCCTGCCGATGAAAAATATAGTCAGCGAATCGTACATTTTCAAAAAAACAATAATATCAGTACTTCGGGGATATTGGATCAACAAACCTTGGAAACGCTTATTCATCAGGTGACTTTAAAATATGTCGATAAACGTATCGGTACATATCAGTAGGCCTTAAAATTATACAATGCCCAATATAATTCAACACATGCCAAAGTCCGGCAAGGGGAGGTTGTATCCCTGCCGGACCTTGGCTTTTATATTAAAATGGTAAACGGCTGTGAAACGGGATCTATATTTAGCGGACTTGGCTATTAAATTTTATTGGTCCGCCGCCAGATCTTGCGTTCTTCGGCTGCTTTGATCAGCTCGTCGCGGAAGTCGGGGTGAGCAATGGAAATCAGTTTTTCTGCGCGTTGCCAGGTGGGGCAGGTTTTCAGACTTACCGCACCATATTCGGTGACCACAAAATTGATATACTGACGGGACAGGGTGGTGATGGAGCCGATCTCAAAATTGGGAACAATGCGGGAAATTACCGTACCGTCTTTTTTGGTATGAGTGGAGGGCAGGCAGATGAAGCTGCGGCCGCCCTTGGACCAGTAGGCTCCGAGTACAAAGTCGGACATGCCGCCGTTGCCGGATATCTGTTTGAATCCGGAACTTTCGGCATTGACCTGGCCATAAATGTCGATCTGCAAGGCCTGATTGATCGAGACCAGATTTTCGATTTGAGCCATTTGGGACGGATGGTTGACATAATCAACACTGCAGGAGGCAATGGATTGGTTATGGTCCATCCATTCATAGAGTTCCTTGCTTCCCAGCGCAAACGTATAGTTAATCTTGCCTTGATCGAATATTTTTTTCACGCCGGTCATCCTGCCGGATTCCAACATATTTTTATACGCGTCCACCAGCATTTCCGTCCAGCCGCTTAGATCTTTCAGGTCGGATGCTGCGATCAATTTGCCGAGTACATTGGGCATGGCGCCTATACCCAACTGGATGCACTGACCGTCCCGTAAATATTCCATGACATGGTCGGCAATTTTGCGATCCACATCATTGGGCTCGATAGCGGGCAGTTCAAATAACGGAGGATTTTCACCTTCCACTACGTAGGTGACCTGGGAAATATGGATCCGTTCCTTGTTGCCGCCGTAGCAATAGGGAATATTTTCGTTTACTTCCACGATCTGTTTATGGGAGCCGGAGACGGCCTGGGCATAACAGCATGAATTATGTAGTCCCCAGTTGAAATACCCGTCCTTATCCATCGGAGTGACCTGGGCGATGAAATAATCGCGGACCTGGGTGCCGATTTTATCATGTTCAACGGCATTAATGTTTGATTCCCCATATAGCGTGGGAATGTAAAAAACGCCTCCGCAATTTTCCTGCAGGATACGGCTTAGCGCACTGAAGTGCTGGTCATTGTAGGTGAACACCTCGCCGGTTGGATCCTTCATTATCACTTCAGGAACCGGCGGAATGGTAACTGCCGCGTTGATTTTAATATTACTGAGTTCATCTTTGCGGGCAGCCAGCGCCTTGTCGCAAGCCACCGGCTTGCCGTTAAACATGGCATAATCGAGCCAGTCACCTGATTGGACAGTTTTCATCGCTTCCTCTGCAGTCCGTAACTTCTCTCTGTACATCTGTTGAAAATCTCTTGCCATTAAAAATCCCCCCTCATTTAAACTATCAGCAAATATCATGCCAGCAATGCACCCAATATGTGTCGGGTTACCGTATTCGTTCAGTAAATTCCCAAACAATGG
>CAZRMB010000474.1:0-1936 GCA_964600925.1 uncultured Syntrophomonas sp. | reverse complement strand
TTCGCTTCGCATGAATTGAAGATTTACTTTGAGAAACTGAATAAATAATCTAGAACAGGGATTTTCATAAGCTAAATTACCTATAATTTTTCAGAGTGTGGTTGCGCCCTGGAACCGGAGGCGTTTGTAATGCAGCCAAGGGTAGTTAAGATGATCAAATTTTTTCAGCAAACTTAACAGGACCGGCATGCTGCGTTTCTTTTTCATGATGATTTCAATAGTGTCTTCATTTACCTTCACAACACCGCTGTTTGAGATCAGTTTATCAAAGATTTTAGGGGCCGTAAGATTGGCATATTTGCCAGTCTCACGTGCGAACAATCGGTAAAGGTTATAGGCAAGAATGCTCATGGTCAGATCAAAATCAACCTTTATCACCATTGAGGAAGAAAGGCGGTTGAGGTGGAAGAATTCAATTTGCTCGGAGATTGTTTTCTCAACCAGCCAACGGTGGCAGTATTTCAGAATCACCTCGGTGGTTTTTATGGTAAAATCGTTGGTGATGATCAGTGCCGGTTTCTCACGCCCGTGGCTTTGAATGATAATCTGGCGGATCTCTTTGCCGTATCCGCCAAGGTATATTCTACGGTCGTTGACTTTAAGATTTCGTTTCTTGCCCCCGGCACAATCGACCCTGACCTGCTTCCACTCTTTTGAGGGGATCGCTTCAATTTCTTCAAGTATGTTTTTCCCTCTGCGACGGATGGTAATAAAATGCACCTGTTTCTTATCCAGTTTGGCCAGGTTTTCGTAGTTGGTGAACTTGCTGTCAAAGACCAGATACTGCAACTCTGCCCGGGGTGTTGATTTCTTATAAAAATCCAGAAATTCAAGCACCACGGCATCCTGGTTCTCATGTACCAGCGTGGCGTCGCCATAATCAATCAACCCACTATCGGGACTTTCGGCCAGAACTGCCAACATCGAAGCCAGCGCTTTTCCCCGTTTGCCCGACCAGTTATTCTCCATGGGTTCCTCATCACCCCAGTAAGGGAGGGTGGTAAAATCAAGGTTCCAGGTATCGGTAAGCAGGCCATTGGAATGCCATATTTTATGCAATCGTCGTAAAAAGTCAAGATTCATTTCCCTGCTTACACGATCGGAGTAAGAACTGAACCAGGCCGTTTTAGGAAGCACATTCAATCCGGCAAACAGCCCGCTGCCCCGGTCCATGCACCACAAATCATCCTTGCTGTAACGTTTCACGTTGGAAAGCTTTAAAGCCAAAAAAGACAAGATTGAAGTAAGCGGACTCGTTTGTGATGTGCCGGGGTATTGGGATTGAACAATCGCCTGGTCGATTCCCAGGTTACGGATCAGAGGTAAAAAACAAAGGATTCCGACGTTGCCCGAATTAAACTGCTCGGCGCTGTTTTCAAGTTCCATACTCCGTGGAGCTTGTTCCAGGGGATTCTCCAACGAGGCCTTTTCCTTTTTACTCCGACGGTACAATGGGGCAAATCCTTGTTTTTGCAGGAACGTGTAAACGTAATTGTACTTTAAATCATAACCGTGAGATTGACCCATGATCACGATATCGTCACAGGAGTAGTTGAATTTGCGTAAGTCCAGGATAAACTGTTCAATTTCGCTGCTTCTCTCTTTCGGTGCCCGGCCCAGGGTTCTGGGTTGAAAAAAAGGATCAAGGTCTTCCTTCTCCAGGCGGGTTTTAAACTCATGTACCATCCAATAGAATGAGGCTTTGGTATATCCATATTTTAAAGCCACCACCTCGGCCTTTTGACCATAATGGAAAAACTCTCTCAGGGCATCGTACTGTTTTTTAACAGTGGGAGCCATCTGGTTAAAGTATTCTTCGGGCGTCATATAAATATAGGTATTTAATAACGCTATAAAGATAATACAAATTGTTTAAAATACCAAGAAAATGTTATGAACTCAATATTAACAATACATTCAAAAACTCAGTAAATAT
>CAZRMB010000473.1:0-1942 GCA_964600925.1 uncultured Syntrophomonas sp. | reverse complement strand
CTGGGCCGGATCTATACCAACATGCAGCCCAAGGACCAGGCGGTGGAAGTAATTAAGGAATTGAAAAAACAGCATGAGCTGATTCTTATCACTTCGCGCAACCAGAAGTTCCCGGCCGTTGAAGATGTAACCAAAAACTGGCTGAAACAACACGGGGTCCAATATGATCGTCTGATCCTGAACAAAACCAGCAATATGCACTTTTTCAGTAAACTGGATGCTTGCCTGGAAAATGGAGTGGAAGTAATGATCGAAGATCATTATGAACTGGTCAGCGAAATAAGCCCCCATTTACCGGTCATTATGTTCGAATACCCCTACAACCGACACCTGAAAAATGATAATATCATCCCGGTCAATCACTGGCGGGAAGTGGCCGGCTGGCTGGAGCAATATCAGACGCAGCAAATCAGCAGCGCAGGCTGACAAATAATAATTGCAGATATTTTGGAGTAATATATATAGAACAAAGGAGGTTGGATATGGAAAAAGTACTCGTCAGACAACTCGTCAGAGATCCCGGCAAGTATGCCGGAGGCGAAGTTGAGATCAGCGGTTGGGTTAGAAACAACCGCGACCAGAAGTCTTTCGGGTTTATCGCATTAAATGACGGCTCGCATTTCAACACCATCCAGGTCGTCTACGAAAAAGAACGTCTGACTAACTACAGCGAAGTTGCCAGGTACCATGTCGGTGCTGCAGTAACCGTCAAAGGGGTCGTTATCGTGACGCCCGAAGCCAAACAACCCTTTGAAATTTCAGCCCGGGAGGTACTCCTGGAAGGCGATTCACCGGAAGACTATCCCATTCAGCCCAAGAAACATTCGCGGGAGTTTCTGCGGGAGACTGCTCATCTGCGTCCGCGCACCAACCTTTTTGCCGCTGTATTCAGAGTCAGATCACTGCTTGCTTATGCGATCCACCAGTTCTTCCAGGATCGTGGGTTTGTTTACGTGCATACTCCGCTCATCACCGCCAGTGATGCGGAAGGAGCCGGAGAAATGTTCCGGGTCACTACGCTGGATGCGAAGAATCCTCCCCTGACCGAAGACGGCGATATTGATTTCAGCAAGGACTTTTTCGGCAGCAGGACCAACCTTACCGTCAGCGGCCAGTTGCAGGCGGAGATATTTGCCCTGGCTTTCAGAGACGTATATACCTTCGGCCCTACCTTCAGAGCCGAGAATTCCAATACTGCCCGTCATGCAGCCGAATTCTGGATGATCGAGCCAGAGATTGCCTTTGCTGATCTGGAAGATGACATGCGCATGGCCGAAGCGATGATCAAATACATCATTTCCTATGTATTGGACAATGCCCCCGAAGAAATGGAGTTTCTAAACAGCTTTGTAGACAAAGGACTGCAAGAAAGGCTGCTGCATGTTGTGCAGTCGGATTTTGCCCATATCACTTATACCGAGGCGGTCAATCTGCTGCTTGAATCCAAGGCTGAATTTGAATATCCGGTAAAATGGGGCAGTGATCTGCAAACGGAACATGAGCGATATCTCACGGAAAAAATCTTTAACAAACCGGTCTTTGTCACTGACTATCCCAAAGAAATCAAAGCTTTTTACATGCGTTTGAATGATGACGATAAAACCGTGTCTGCCATGGATCTGCTGGTTCCCGGCGTGGGCGAGATCATCGGCGGCAGTCAGAGAGAAGAAAGATACGAGGTACTGAAACAGAAAATGGAAGAATTCCACATCAATGAAAAGGAACTGTGGTGGTATCTTGATCTGAGAAAATATGGCGGAGTAAAGCATGCCGGCTTCGGCCTTGGATTTGAAAGAATCCTCATGTATATTACCGGGGTAAGCAATATCAGAGATGTCCTGCCCTTCCCCCGCACCGTCAAATCCTGTGATTTCTAACATGCAGAATAAAAAATACCCTGGCATTTGCATTTGCCAGGGTATTTCTTATTCTATATCTTTTT
>CAZRMB010000472.1:0-1944 GCA_964600925.1 uncultured Syntrophomonas sp. | reverse complement strand
GCCATGCCTTTGATGATCACCGAGTTCGGCAGCAATTCCGTCGGCGGTGATAAAGCCCAATGGCTGAATGACATGTTTGCCCATATTGATCAATATCCACGCATCAAGGCCGCCATTTTCTTCAGCTCAACGGATATGGACAGCAACGGCCAGCCGGCCAGAGTTTATCGCATCGATGAAAATGAAGAAGTCCTGAAGGTTGTGCAGGCAGGATTGGCCCGATACAAGTAAGATTAAAGATGACAGACGCTCACCAAAAAACAAATCAACTTACCAAGCCAAAACATCCCGCCTTAAAAAGACGGGATGTTTTTTCGTCATTATAAAATTACAATTCCCTGGCCCGCAGGGTAGGAAACAGAATAACATCTCTGATGGAGGAAGAATCAGTCATCAGCATTACCAGACGGTCAATACCGATACCCAGCCCTCCGGCCGGAGGCATTCCATATTCCAGGGCATTGATATAATCCTCATCCATCATATGGGCCTCGCTATCTCCACCGGCTCTCTTTTCCACCTGTTTCAGGAAACGCTCCTTCTGGTCAAGGGGATCATTGAGTTCCGAAAATGCATTGGCAATCTCCCGCTGCATGATAAACACTTCAAACCGATCAGTAAATTCAGGATACTGCGCA
This sequence comes from uncultured Syntrophomonas sp., assembly GCA_964600925.1. Lineage (GTDB taxonomy): Bacteria > Bacillota > Syntrophomonadia > Syntrophomonadales > Syntrophomonadaceae > Syntrophomonas_B. The sequence continues at coordinate 1,306 of CAZRMB010000472.1, read as the reverse complement.
TTTCTCTTGGCCAAGGGGGAAATCTCCACTGGATGACCATAGACAAAGGTTGGCTGAATCAGCTTTTCTTCCACAAATTCTTCAAAAACTTCATTTATTATCTCGCCCCGGCTGCTGCGGGCATCCACTTTCAAACCCAGTTTGGCCGCTACCGCCTGGGCTTCAGCATCACTGGTGATCCCTTTAAAATCCACTCCGGCATATTTTTTAATGGCGTCCAGCATGGTAACGCGATGCCAGGGCGGGGTAAAATCAAGCGTAACTCCCTCAAATTCGACCTGCATACTGCCATTTACCTTCTGCAGGACTTCCGCCACCATATTTTCGGTCAGCTCCATCATAACCTGATAATCAGCGTAAGCCTGGTAAAGCTCCAGCATCGTAAATTCCGGATTGTGACGGGTATCTATGCCTTCATTTCTAAAGCTGCGGTTGATTTCATAGACCTTTTCCAATCCACCCACAATCAGACGCTTTAGATACAGCTCAGGCGCAATCCGCAGATAGAGATTCATGTCCAGGGTGTTGTGATGGGTAATAAACGGACGGGCAGCTGCACCGCCGGCAATCGGCTGCATCATGGGAGTCTCCACTTCCAGGAAACCTCTGGCGTCAAGATAATTACGGATCTCTTTCACAATCCGGCTGCGTTTTATAAACACCGCCCGGGAATCGGGGTTGACGATCAGATCCACATAGCGCTGGCGGTATCTCATTTCCACATCTTTCAGTCCGTGCCATTTTTCGGGCAGCGGATTGAGTGATTTGGAGAGATACTCCATATCTTCAACATGGATGGTGATCTCTCCTTTCTGGGTACGGAACACGTAGCCTTTGATACCTAGTATATCGCCAATATCAAGCTTTTTGAACCATTCGTAACGTTCCTCGCCCAGGTCATCTTTTTTAAAATATAACTGAATGATACCGGAAAGATCCTGCAAATTGGCAAAACCTGCTTTGCCATGGCGGCGCTTGGACATAATTCGGCCCGCTACCGTAACGCTCTGCCCTTCCATTACTTCGAACTGGTCCACGACTGTATTGCATTCAGTATCGCGTTCGAATCGGCTTCCGAAGGGATCGACTCCCATATCGCGAAGTTCCTGCATTTTTTCCAGACGCACCTTTTTTAACTCGTTCAGATCCATTTCCTGATTGTTTTGCTCAGACATTTATCCACCTCTATTTAAGGCACCAAACACCCAACCTGTCAGTTGATAAAAATTAATTGACAAGTTGGGTGCCAGACCCATTTTTTATCTCTCAACTTTAACGATTTTGTATTTGATGATTCCTGCCGGTG
>CAZRMB010000471.1:0-1951 GCA_964600925.1 uncultured Syntrophomonas sp. | reverse complement strand
GCATCATGCCGCCGATGGCGCTCACGGTTGCCACCGACGAACCGGAGATCGTACCAAATAATGCCGAGGCAATAACTGTAGTAGCCGCAACGCTTCCCTTTAAACGCCCGGTCAGCGCTTTGATCCAGCGAATCAAGGCGGTCGTGATTCCGCCTAGCGCCATAAGGTCACCGGAATAAATAAATGCCGGTATAGCGAGGAAAGCGAAGGAGTCAACACTGCCGAATATCTTGGCTGGAATAATGGAGAGCGGGATGTCTCCTGCTATCAAACCTACGATTCCAGCCAGTCCAATACTGAAAGGAATCGGTATACGCAGTATAGCCAGAATTATAAAGGTTAAAATAAATATACCTACGAGATACATTTGCAATCCTCCTCCTCTGCGAACTCATATCCATATGGACCATACCCGCCAACGTTCAGTATGATCAATCCCAGGGAGTGCAGGATACTTAAAACAAAACCGAGCAACATAATTCCGGTTATAATCCAGAACGGAAAACCTGTGGTTTTCCGCTATTGCCTCAGCCTTCGTTGACAACATCCCCTTTGTAGCTACCTTTATTCCGCTGATCAAAGATATTGGTATGATTGGCGGCATGGATATCAGTTCGTTGTGGTGGGCGCTGTCCCTAGGGGCTTGTCTGGGCGGCAACGGCACCATCATTGGAGCTTCTGCCAACGTAGTGGTTTCAGGTATTGCAGCCCGTGAAGGTCATCCCATGTTCTTCGTACGCTATATGCTGGTTGCCTTCCCAATCATGTTGGTTTCCATTGCTATCAGCATGATTTACCTGCTACTCTTTTATGTATAGTTCTGGTTGTATTTAACATGGTACAAACAAGTTTAATATGATATTATTCTTAATGCACTAAAATAAAATACTGAAGATAAATCGCGTCAAAACAAGTTCGGTGAAAACCGGAGGCGTAAGGTCTGGATCGCCTAAGTCCAATGGATATGGCTGTCAGGATCAGAGGATTGGTTCACTGGGGTGGGTGACCGGGTTTCGGTCATCTGCCCTTTTTATTTGCCAACTGAATAAACAACTGCGTGTCAAAGCAAATCCGGCGAAAGCCGGAGGCGCAAGATCCTAATCGCCTAAGTCCCATGGATATGGCTGTCAGGATCAGAGGATTGGTTCACTGGGGTGGGTGACCGGGTTCGGTCATCTGCCCTTTTTTAGTTTTATGCATATTCATATCAGAGAGGAGGGAATATCATGTTACTGGTTTATATTATTGGAGGAGTTTTAGTCGTAGCCTTATTGTGTTTCCTGTTTGCTCCTAAAGATAATGAGCAGGAAAAAGATAATCACTTGGATTCTTGAAATTGAACAGCCGGAGCTTTCCGGCTGTTCATAACGAACATTCATTGTAACCATTTGCATTGTATTCTACCCTGTGAATGATCGATATACTTTATGTACAGGGCTGCATCATTTGGATGGATCAATTCAAATAATATCCTAATAATTTGTTGGAGGAGATGTCCTATGGAATGGCAGATATGGTTTGCGGGAATTCTTTTTTTGATCGTATATGCGTTCATTATTTCAGAAAAGATTCACCGTACAGTAATCGCACTTTTTGGTGCCGCTCTGTTGATCGTGCTGGGAGTAGTCAATCAGCATGAAGCCGTTAATTATATTGATTTTAATACGATCGGTCTTTTATTTGGCATGATGGTCATCGTGGGTATTACCCGGAAAAGCGGCGTTTTTGAGTATGTAGCCATCAAAGCAGCCCATTCGACCGGTGGCGATCCGCTCAAAACGATGATTGCTTTGAGCATCGTTACCGCATTTGCTTCAGCTTTGCTTGACAATGTTACAACAGTCTTGCTGGTTGTACCGGTTACGATATCAATTTGCGCAGCCTTAGAGATTAATCCGTTGCCAATCTTTATTGCTGAGATTCTTGCCTCCAATATTGGCGGAACAGCTAC
>CAZRMB010000470.1:0-1961 GCA_964600925.1 uncultured Syntrophomonas sp. | reverse complement strand
CTCGAAGGTAATAAAAAATGTCATAAAATTAAATGTCCGGAAGGTTCACAATTTTGGGAAATTTACAGTACACCCGTCCGGGATGAATTTGTCGGTGTTATGATTGACCATTTGGAAGAAATCATCAGGAAGAATCATCTGAACCGGGATGCTATTCTCGATAAAATGGCAAAGATTCGCCTGCAAATTTCTCCTGATCGGTTTGTTACTTTGCAACACGTATTTCAGAATTTCAAATGGCTGTCTTCAGACCCGGAAGCCACGATCGAGGCCCGCTGGGGATTGGACAAATGCAGCATAATTGCCATCCGCTTAAAGAGTGCGCGGGAATCCATTTCTTTTATTCAAAAGAAATACGGCAAGATTGATCCCCATTTTGCCGAACGTTCCATCTGGTTACAACAGGCGATTGTGGATGAAATGACCAAGGAAAGTAAGAAAAACAAATGTGTGATAAGATCCCATCAATGATTGAACACTGAAAAAAAGTGTTGCCATAATTGCCCGAGGCCACCTTTTTCAAGGGTAATGTCCTTCCGCCGGTAAGTGGTATGTTTTAAAACTCGCTATTGACAAGATCTATTTCCTGTTGTTTTCTGGAACAGACTGTAATACAGGTTAGTTGATGGGGCTGTTTCAGCCTGTTTGCTTAATTTTATAAAAACGGATGTAATAATAATGTTTTCTTTCCGATCAATAGCTTTATTTGTTGTAGCATACGCATCTATGACTGCATTTGCATTTTGTAATGATTTCCATGAGCCTGACTCTCAGGTGTGGAAAGTCGGTCAGCGGCAGTGGACTCTTCAAGAAGAGTATAAATATAGTCAGTGGGTAGAAGCGAATATTACCGAAGATTTTTTTATTCACCATAAAATTCGCGTGGACTGCGCCGACGTACCCTATGCATCCCGCTGGATTTATGCGCGCATCAACCATTTGCCGGCGGCCGCCAGGACAGTTAACAATCGATTGATCGGACACTGGTCCAAAGACTGGAGCCGTTTCCCGACCAGCACAACGTGGGAAAACGACAGACGCTTTCGAGCGGCGTTAATGGCCATGCTGTCGTCAACATCGACGCGAACCCTGCCCTTTGATACCTACCCCATACACATTGCTGCAGATTCCGTGACAGCCGGAACCACCATCCTTCTCACGGGCCATGCGGGCATGGTCAGCCATGTCGTCATGGATGGAAGTACGGCCCATCCCGTTCAGACAGTTGAAGCCAACATGCCTACCAGGATCCAGAGACTGCAGCTCAGGAATTTCGCCTTCCCTGACCCCTGCGGTGATCGCGTTTCCGGTTTTTTGAAATTCCGGTGGCCGATAAAGACAGGCGACCAGTGGCATTATCTACCTGTAAAGGAATATCCTTTCTATTCCATGGAACAGTACTCATCAACTTTTAACAAAGGATATGCAGATTATTTCGAAGCAATAGCAAAGCGGATTGACCCGAAAGTCCATGACCCCAATGAAAAAACAGAAAAAATAATAAATACGATCACTTGCCGGTTAAATGAAAGAATACCTGTCGTTCTCGACGGTAATAAAAAATGTCAGGAAATTCAATGTGCGGAAGGTTCAAGCTTTTGGGAAAATTACAGTACGCTCTGCCGGGATGAATTTATCGGTGTCATGTTCAACCACCTGGAAGAAATCATCAGGAAGAATCATTTGGACCGAAATACCATTCTTGATAAAATGTCAAAGATTCGCCTGCAAATTTCTCCCGATCGGTTTGTTACTTTGCAACATGTATTTCAGAATTCCAAATGGCTGTCTTCAGACCCCGAAGCCACGATTGAAGCCCGTTGGGGACTGGACAAATGCAGTCTGATAGCCATCCATCTAAAGAGTGCGCTGGAATCCATTTCTTTTATTCAACAGAAATACGGCAAAACTGATCCCCATGTTGCGGAGCGTTACATTTGGTCACAGCAGAAGATCGTGGA
>CAZRMB010000469.1:0-1964 GCA_964600925.1 uncultured Syntrophomonas sp. | reverse complement strand
CACTTCGAAGGCTTTGTCATGGATCGGGAAGGGACCAACACCTATCGCCATAAAATGGCCGGAGCGGAGCTGGTGACCGCCCGGGGTTTGCACGAAACCGATATTTTGTTCCCGTTACGCCTTGGCCTGCCGGAAATCTTACGATTTTATAATCACGATTTCGTCATTCTGGAAGGGGCCTATGATTTCAAGGGGCCGGGCCTCATTGCAGCTTGTACGGAACCAGAGATCGTTGAACGCAGGTGGGACAATGTGATTGCCGTCACCGGCCGGATTGCCGACCGACTGAGCGAATACCAGGGACTGCCGGTGATCAATGCGCTGACGGATGCTGCCGGATTGGCGGATCTGATCGAACAGAATGTAATACCTTGGGCCGGGCAGGCTGACTGGATCGGGCGGGATAATCATAATGGATAAAGAAAATATGCGCGAGATGCTGCCCAGCAAAAAGAACCATATTTACCGGGGGCAAACCGGACAGCAGGAAGTGGTGGTCAAACATTTTACCGATCCCGGTCGCTTCCAGATGGAAAAAGAAATCGGTACCCTGCTGCAGGAAACCGATCTCTCTACCCCCCGCCGCCTTTCCGTTAAGGAACAGGAGCAAGAAATTATTTATGCCTATGTTCCTGCAGTGCCGCTGGTAGATATCATTGAAACGGAGGATCTGCATAAACTATATGCTGTTTTCACCCGGATGTGTGCATGGATGATGAAGTTTTACACCATCATAAGGGAAAAAACAGGCCGGCAGTATATTCTGGGGGACGTTCACCTGCGCAATTTCATCTATGACGATCGTGACGACCAGATTTATGGCGTCGATTTCGAGGAATGCCGTCCCGGCCGGATAGAAACTGATGTTGCCCGGCTTTATACGTTTATCCTTCACTATGAACCAGCCTTTACGGCAAGAAAAATAAAGCTGTCAGAATATGTGCAAAAGACATTCTTGGCTGCCTTGGATCTGGATGAAAAATTTTATCTGCAGGAAGTCGCCCGGGAAACGGAAGAATTGCTGCAGCGCCGGCACCGCAGGTACGCCGAAAATCCCGGCACGGGGAGATAAAGACAGGAGTTTTGATGGGATGCACAGAAAAGAGCTTATTCTGCTGGTGGCGGTCACTCTGGCGGTATTGCTGGCAGCGGCCGGAATCAGATATTATCAGCATGATCAGGTCGGCGACAACAAAATAGCTGTGATCACCCGGGACGGCAAGTTGATTGAACGCATTGATTTGAATCGGGTCAAGGAACCGCGCCAAATCATTCTATCCGGCAAATATCATGAGATCATTGAAGTTGAAAAAGGCCGCATTCGCTTCAAACAGGCCGACTGCCCCGACAAGATCTGCGTCAATACCGGATGGCTGGAAGAACCGGGTGACGTGGCGGTATGTATGCCCAATCGGGCGGTGGTGAAAATCGAAGATTAAATAATTAATTTCATGATTTCTGCGGCGGCCTCATCGATGGAGCTGACATTTTGTTTCACATCAAACTTTTTGTCCGCCAAAGCGTACATGATTTTTAGATACGCCGGCAATTCCAGGCGATAACGCTGCAGAATGTCGGGGGATTTCAGCAATTCTTCAGTCCTGCCGAAGAAAACCAGCGAGCCCTCATCCAGAATGGCAATTTTATCAGCCAGTCCCATGATTTCCTTCAGGTCGTGGGAAATCATCAGGGTGGTTTCTTTTTTCTCCCGTCGATGTCTGATAATATCCAGAATCATCCTGCGTCCGGCCAGATCAAGTCCCGCCATCGGCTCGTCCAGGATCAGGATCTCAGGCTCTAGTGCCAGCATTCCAGCGATGGCCACTCTTCTTTTCATACCTCCGCTGAGGCTGAAAGGGGTCAGGTCATTCATATTTTCAGGCTTGAGTCCCACCATGAGCAACGCACCATTGACCCGCTCCCGCACCTCTTCCTCGCTGATCCCCAAATTGCGCGGACCATAG
>CAZRMB010000468.1:0-1966 GCA_964600925.1 uncultured Syntrophomonas sp. | reverse complement strand
GCGTTCCTTTACGATAGAGAGAATGTTTAATACCAGAGAAGGTTTCACCCGTGCAGATGACAGCCTGCCGCCGAGAATATTGAATGAAATGGTTGAAGCTCAGGATCAAACCATGGCTGGAAAAATGGAAATTATGATGCATGAATATTATCGAATCAGAAATTGGGATAATTCCGGCCGGCCGACCAGCAAGCTTCTTAAAAGACTGGGAATCATGGAATGCTGAAAAATTTTGAAGTAAGAGATTAATGCATTGACGTTTGATAAATATTTTCGGCATCTGAAGGGAGGATTGTTTTAATTATTGCCGGCCCATAAACATAAAATGAACCACAATAAATTATGAGCTGGGGGGGATCAAGGGAACTATTTTTTATCCTGCTTTTATTATTTTTCAGGGGAGTGAAAAAATGAGAAATGAAGCGGGTTTTCAAGACAAAGTGGTAGTAGTGACCGGAGCTGCGGGCGGACTTGGCGAAGCTCTCTGCAAACGGTTTGGCAAAATGGGTGCTACTATAGCTGCTCTGGACAAGGATTATGAAGGACTGAAAACATTGCAGTCTAAATTAGATGCAGCAGGTGTTGCCTGCAAAACTTATGTTTGTGATGTGACCAAATCAGAGGAATGTCTTTCGACCATCGCTGCGGTAATAAATGACCTGGGCGATATATATATTATGTGCAATAATGCTGGCATGGCTCATCGCAGTGCCTTTCAAAAAACCGATATATCAGTATTTGACAGGATTATTGCGGTAAACTTGCTGGGCGCAATGTATTGTACGCGGGCAGCAATTGAAAGTATTATCAAGACCAGCGGAGCTGTCATTGGCATAGCAAGTATTGCTGGATTTGCGCCACTCTGCGGACGTACCGGTTATGCAGCGGCCAAGCACGGACTGGCAGGATTCCTGAACACACTGAGAACTGAAATGGAAGGCACTGACGTATCAATCCTGTTGGTATATGCTCAATATATTCAAACCAATATTGATAAGAATGCGCTGGATGCGCAAGGCAAGCCCAACACAAATGAGAAAACCACAACAGGAAACGTACTGATGCCTGAGGAAGCCGCCGAACATATTGTAAATGCATTGCTGACGAATGAGCGGCAGCTGTTGTTGGGTGAAATTGCAAAAATGTCCTGGGATATCTATCATTCAGATCCGCAGATGTTTGAAAAAATCATGCTTGAACAAAATCGCTACGTACTTGAACAATAATCGTTTTTGGGGGGGCGAATTGCGAGTGACTGAAAAAAAAGAAAAAGTAAAGTTTACACTAACCGCTCGGCAAAAGAGTATATTGCCAGTCGTCATGATCGGTGCTTTCTTTGAAGGTTTTGATTTCATGGTCATCAGTCTGGCGCTGCCGTATATAAGCAACGCTTACAAGCTAAACACACAATCTGCCAGTATGATCGTATCGATCGTAGCCATTGGCGCGTTGATGGCATTTTTCGTAGTAAGATTGGCTGATCGCTTTGGCCGAAAACCAATCTTCCTTTGGGCCATAATAATTTATTCAATACTTAGTCTGGGAACAGCTTTTGCTCCGAATATTTATTTCTTTGTTGTATGTCAGTTTATAGCCCGCGTGTTTCTGGTGACATCCTGGGCTTTGGGATTCATTATTATGACTGAAGAATTTAGTAATGAACTCAGAGGCCGGGCGGTAGGTTTGTTCCAAAGCGCGGCGGCGGTTGGTGCCATATTCCCTTCGCTGTTGCTGCCGGTAGTCTCCATGACCAGCCTGCACTGGAGGGGACTTTATATTATCGGCGCACTTCCGTTGATTCTGATTGCCATCTGGGGCAAGAATCTACAGGAGACCCCACGTTTCCTGGAATTAAAAGCGGGAATAGGGGAAAAGGAAGTTAAACCTCCGTTAATGGCAGTATTTTCACCCCAATTCAGAAAGTATATTTTCGCCATAATGGCACTGTGGTTCTTCATGTATCTAT
>CAZRMB010000467.1:0-1970 GCA_964600925.1 uncultured Syntrophomonas sp. | reverse complement strand
CACAAATAGCCTGCCTCTGTGCTTCGGAAATGCCAATGGCCGGAGTAAACTCGATTACTTTTTGATGACGCCTCTGGATCGAGCAGTCTCTTTCAAACAGGTGAACAATATTGCCGTAATTGTCACCCAGAACCTGTACTTCTATATGTTTGGGGCTTTCCAGGTATTTTTCAATAAATATGTCATCACTGCCGAAGGCCTTGCGGGCTTCATTTTGTGCGCTGTGAAATTCTCTCAGCAAATCATCCTCGCCGCGGACGATCCTCATACCCCGACCTCCGCCGCCGGCAGAAGCCTTCAGCATGATCGGGTAGCCACATTGTTTGGCAAACCTTATGGCTTCCTTATCTGATCTGATCGGTTTTTCCACGCCCGGTATGGTAGGCACGCCTATCTCCTGGGCAATCAGTTTACTCTTGATTTTGTCGCCCAGTTTATCCATCATTTCCGGGGTGGGCCCTATGAATTCGATGCCTGATTCAATACACTTCTTGGCGAATTCCGGATTTTCAGCCAGGAATCCATAACCGGGATGGATCGCGTCTACCCCTTTTTTTATAGCCAGATTGATGATTTCTTCAATCGCCAGATACGCTTCGACCGGGCCTTTGTTGTTGCCGATCAGGTATGATTCATCGGATTTGGTCCTGAACAAGGCCAGTTGATCTTCCTTGGAATAAACCGATACGGTCCGGATGCCCAGTTCATGACAGGCTCTTATGACTCTTATAGCGATTTCTCCCCGATTGGCTATCAGTACCTTTTTGAAAGTTTTCATCTGTTATTACTCCCTTGTGTTTTTCAAAATATAATGCTCATCCCAATTAAACTATGATAATCCCATATTGGCTAACCTTGATAAAAGTTTATGCTGCCCAGACTTCGATTTATACTGCGGGTAAATTTATATTTCGGATATCCGAATATAACCATCAATCCTTGAATATTTTCTTTAGGAATGCCATATTTAATACCGACCTTGTTTTTATACTTAAGGAACGGTCCCACGCTGCCGATCATGCAGGTTCCCAACCCCATTGATTGTGCTGCCAGCATGGCATATGTTGCGGCAACCGCAAAGTCAACCGGATCCGATGTGGGCGACGCATGAAAATACATGGCCAGCGGTGCATCATATAACAGCCAATCTTCTCCCTGTGACATCTTTTCACTAAAAAAATCAGGTAAAGGAGCAGCAAATGTTTTCATCAGGTCATAGGCTTCCTTGCCAATAAAGGGTCGCATCAATCCCAGCACAAGTGGCGAAAACAGCCATTTTTTTGATTTGATGACTCCCACCATGTCCTGGGCAAACTCTCTGACTCGGGCAAAACCTTTTAATACCAGGATCTCAACTTCCGAAGGCGGAAGTCCCATCGGCGCAGTGGCTACTGCATCAAGGATATTTTGAATCACTTCCTGTTCAACTTCCCGGCGCTGAAAATTTCTGGTACTGCGCCGGCCCAGCAAAAGGCCGTAAAACTGCTCATAGTTCGCCCATTGTTCACGGGGCGGCATCTCCACCAGATCTTGTCCCTTGAGTTCCCGTCCTTCAACCACAATGCAACGTTGCGGACAAACTGCCGCACACTGGCCGCAGCCAATACATCCGAACAGGATCGTTTGGTCAACGCAAACCTGATCGTTGTATATAAATAAAGGTTTCCCTTTACAGACTTCTACACACAAACCACAAAGGCTGCAATTATCATGGTCAATTATAACCTCGGCATTGCCTTTGGCCCTTCGTGTTGTTATCGTCATCTATGAATTCCTCCCCCAAGGTTGGTTCTGTATCGTCAGTTATTATTAACGCCAGGAACAGAAGTACTTTTCGGCCACATCCAGTACAGAGAAGAGGCAAAATCCCAATATGCTCAACATTACAATGCCGGCATACATATCCAGATAATTAACCCGCATCCAGGCATCCATAATGAAATAACCCATCCCGTATTCAGTGCCAAAAG
>CAZRMB010000466.1:0-1975 GCA_964600925.1 uncultured Syntrophomonas sp. | reverse complement strand
GGGGCATAAACCGGCAAAATATTTTTGAGGAAGATTATGACTACATCAAAATGAGGGATATTCTTTCTGACCTGAAACAAGAAATGGATTTTGCATTATATGCCTATTGTTTCATGTCCAATCATGGGCATCTGCTTTTGAAAGAGAGCAATATTGGGGATATTTCGATAATTATGAAGAGGCTGCTCACAAAATATGCGGGTTGGTATAACAGAAAGTATGAACGAAGCGGGATTTTGATTGGCAATCGGTATAAAAGTCAGCCGGTTGAGGACGATAAATATTTATTATCTGTGGTGCGGTACATCCACCAGAACCCGCTCAAAGCCAACCTGGTGTCCGCAATAGGCGATTACAGATGGAGCAGCTATCACGAGTATTTAAACAAGAGCGTAATAACCGATACACAAATGATCCTTTCCATGATCGATAAAAGGGCCTTTATGGATTTCCATCAGGCAGAAGAAAGCCAATCGCATGAGGTCGACGATGGGGTCCGAAAAAGCGAGGAATACGTGCGACTAAGGATTATTCAGGTTATGAATGGCAAAGAACCATTTGAAGTTGGCATTTTACCCAAAAAAGAGAGGAATCAAATTATTCGACAGCTGAGATTTGATGAAGGGTTTTCAATTCGGCAAATAGAACGGGCAACCGGAGTTACGCGAGGCATTATTTCAAAAGTTGTTCTGGCAAAAGGGGACCGCCGCAATTGAGAAAAGTTGACAAAAAGGACCGTCCCCACTGTCAACTTTTTGCGGTTTTGGGGGTAAATGCGATATAATACAGGCTAAGAGAAAATATGGGGTTTAAAGGGGAAGGGCAATGATCAGCGTAACCAAACTGCTTTTTAATGATGAATATTTCGGCGATTCTCTGCGCTACAGCCAGGCATCCCGGGGATCGGTCAACGGCACGACCAGCGGTTCGGGGCCGGTGGTGGTGTGGAACTCCACCCGCACCTGCAATCTGAAGTGCATCCATTGCTATATGGACTCGGACGCCCAAAAATATCAGGGGGAATTGACCACCGCTGAGGCCAAACGCTTTATTGATGACCTGGCGGAGTTTAAAGTGCCGGTTTTATTGTTTTCTGGCGGTGAACCGCTGATCCGCCCGGATTTCTTTGAACTGGCTGAATATACGGCAGCCCATGGCATCCGGCCTACGCTGTCCACCAACGGGACGTTGATCACCCGCGAGGTTGCGCAGCGGATCAAGGACATCGGTGTCGGATACGTTGGCATCTCGCTCGATGGTTTGCGGGAGGTCAATGATAAATTCCGCGGCCGGGCGGGGGCATTTCAGGCGGCCATGGAAGGGATTCAGAACTGCGTGGCGGTTGGACAGCGGGTGGGGCTGCGTTTTACCATCAACAGCCACAATCTGGCCGAACTGGACAATATATTTGATTTTATCGAGGATGAGAAGATCGACCGGGTCTGTTTTTACCATCTGGTGTATTCCGGGCGGGGCAACCTCATGGTTGATGAAGACGTTACACCGGGTCAATCGCGCCAGGCGATGGAAACGATCATCCGCCGGACGGAGGATTTTGAGGAACGCGGTCTGAAAAAGGAGATCCTGACCGTCGACAATCACTGCGACGGAGTCTATATTTATCTGCGGGCCTTGCGGGAAGACCAGGAAAAGGCGCAATCGATCAAAGACCTGATCAGCATGAACGGCGGCAATCGTTCCGGCATTGCATTCGCGGAAGTCGATCCGCTGGGTTATGTTCATCCCGACCAATTTACCCAGCATATTACCTTCGGCAACGTGCGGGAGCGCAAATTCGGCGATATCTGGACGGATATCTCCCATCCGATCCTGGCGGGGATGAAAGACCGCAAACCGCTGCTGAAAGGGCGCTGCGCAAAGTGTCAGTACCTGGACATTTGCAACGGCAACTTCAGGACCCGTGCCGAAGCCGTGACCGGCGACTTCTGGGAGTCTGATCCGGCCTGCTACCTGA
>CAZRMB010000465.1:0-1981 GCA_964600925.1 uncultured Syntrophomonas sp. | reverse complement strand
GTCCGGATACGTCTCCTTTACCAGCCGCCCGTACCCGTCATAATCACACGTCCATCCGCCCAAGGCGTAAGTCACTTCGTCGGGCTGTTCAGCGCGTCGTATTTCGTCGCCACGCCTGTTTCCGATCGAACGAACACGGATTATAGCGACTACCTTCGTACAGCACACCGGTGTTTCACAATATCGCGCATCATTCAGCGAAATTTAGCGATTATAGCCATCTGCCTTCTGAACTATTCTTAATATATCTGAATCAGAATTGATCGCTTCATTCGGAAATGCCTTTTGCAATAATGGTAACGCCAAGGCATACTGATGAGCCGATTTAGCTTGGTCTCCCATCATGCCATATACTTTTCCCAACCGCGCATGAGCAAGTCCGCGATCTGCTGATACAGTTTTTAACCAATCTTCAGCCAACTCTCTACTCTGTTGTAAATCATCCAAAGTATCAATCAAATCTTCCAACGCCTGTTTTTGGGCCGTGATTTCTCCAACGCGATAAACCGAGAAAGTGGCATTATCCATATTTGCAACACATCTAAAAAGCATCAATCCATAGTAATTATGATAATAGTATCGCACCATCACCCCTGTTACAATGCTTCCCAATATCATTCCAACAAACAAACCGACCACTGTCTTTTTCATAATCTTATCAACCCGCCCCAGTAATTTTCAAAAAGGTCGACACAACAGTTTTTCCGCATGCACTTGTCGCGTCTTTAATCAAAGTCGGTGATTTCTCCTTAATGTAATGCATCATTGCATCACTCGGGAATCCTCCAGAATACTTTTCTAAAAACGCCAATAAATCGCAGTCCATCTCGGCGTTACCCTGCGCAATCAGCTTTTTCAGTTTTAATAGTAACCTGAAGCATTTTAACATCGGGATTGCAACTGCACCGGAAGGGTCAATGACATTCATTGGAGAGTTAAGTGAATAAGTTCGCCGCGTCGCATTTTTACTCATAATTTGCTTCTGTTTGCAATGTTTTGCATTTTCCCCACCGCAGAAATGAAGAAACGTATTTCTTCCGGTCTGCATCCGCAAAACAGTAAATACGCCCCCATCGCAATAATATCGTCAACCGTTATACTTTTCATTTTTGATAGAGGGTAACTAAACCCTTCATCAGAAATCGACCCAGAAACAACCTGCGAAAACAAATATTTGTATTTATAGTTTTCCATATGTGTTTCAATGTGATTGGTTGATAAACCTCCGGTTCGCGCTAATTCAGCAAACATTTTCATTGTTTCCGCAATCTTGTTATAATCCTCTATTACTACACCATCGGCTATTTTCAAATAATTCGTCATGGCTGTAACGCTCGTCCAGGGCACGATGGTGGCGGACAACCCGACGATGGCGGATCAAGAATTATCATAAAAATAACGCCACTGACCGTACATCTATAGAAACACAAGTTACTACCATTGGTCGCAGTTCTTTGCTTTTTCAGGAAACAATTCTCTTTTCCGGGAGAACTGGCGACTATATAGCCAATCGCAATTACTGCAAAAAGAATTCCAAGTATATCTCCAACTGGCAAGGGACCATCAGCCAAAGCGGCGGCACCTGCAAGTGTCAGTATATATGCAACCGTTGCAAGACCAGAGGGGTCAATATTATTAAGTGGATCATTATTGCAATATCCATAGTGGATAGATAATAAATATTTATATTTTTCACTATCAATAGGATCTCTGCAAATAAATCTTCCTACCGTTGAGTCAAAATACCTCGCACGAAAATAGTGCAGTCCCGTATCCGCATCATGCTGCCGTCCGGTGAAGATGATGGTATTGTGCGTGGTGCCGGTGCTCGCGACGATGTTGCCCCACGCGTCGGTCTGGTAGCTCTGGATCACCTTCCCGTTCACGTCGGTGATCAGCCGCGTCGTCCCCAGCGCGTCCTGATGATAGCAGCGGTACGCCGCGCCCGTGTACGACGACAACAGCAGCCCCGTCCCCGGCA
>CAZRMB010000464.1:0-1985 GCA_964600925.1 uncultured Syntrophomonas sp. | reverse complement strand
CCCATTATGAAACGACCGCCCATGAAATCTGGGAGGATACCGAGGGCAAGGTCACTCATTTTGTTTCCGCACTGGGCACCTCCGGAACGATCATGGGTGTGGGCATGGGATTAAAAGCTAAAAACCCCAATATACAGATCGTTGAAGCCCATCCGGTTCTGGGCCATTATATCCAGGGCCTTAAAAACATGCAGGAGGCCATCGTCCCTGCTATTTACGATCCTGACCAGATCGACCGCCGAGTCATGATCGAATCCGAGGAGGCTTTTGCGATGGCTCGTAACATTGTCGCACAAGAAGGCATTTTCGTGGGTATGAGCAGCGGGGCAGCCATGATCGCTGCCCTGGAATGCATCAAAGACCTGGAAGAAGGCTTTGTCGTGGTACTATTTCCCGACCGGGGAGAAAAATACCTGAGTACCGGTTTATTCCATCTGGCCGATTGATAAGTGTTTAAGAATGTTTATTATGTAAAATCCTAAATACAAATGATACCAAGGGGTTTCAGACCTACATCTGAAACCCCTTGGTATTGCAGTAAATGGCTGAGAGGAAGGGCCATCATGCAGAAGCCATTCCTCATGCATTTTAAGAGATAAAGGTGTCTCTTCCCTCCCAATACGGTTTGCGAAGATCTTTTTTCAGCATTTTTCCGGCTGCATTGCGAGGAATCATATCTATATAATCTACGCTCTTGGGTGTTTTAAAACCAGCCAGAGACTGGCGGCAGAAGTTGATTATCTCTTCTTCGCTGACCTGAGAGCCGGGTTTTAGCACCACAATCGCTTTGACCTGCTCTCCCCATTTTTCATCGGGCACGCCGATGACGCCCACATCAGCGATCCCTTCCATTTGCAGGATGACTTTTTCCACTTCAATCGGATAGACATTGGTGCCACCGGTCACGATCATATCCTTGGCACGGTCGACCAGATAAATATACCCTTCTTCATCCATGCGCGCCATATCACCTACCGTGCCCCATTGGGCATCCAGGAACGATTCACTGGTACCCGCTTCATTATTCCAATAACCGTTGAAGGTCTGGGGGCTGCGCCCATAAAGCAGACCAATTTCACCCTGCGGCAACTCATTGCCTTTTTCGTCAAAAATTTTCAAATCCATATCAAAGATCCCTTTGCCGACGCTGCCTTCTTTATTCTGATCCAACCATTCTTCGGCGGAAATGCTGGTTACAAAGCCCAGTTCCGAACTGCCCAGCATATTTACGCAAAGGGCATTTTTAAAACCTTTGCGCATCTTTGCAAAAATGTGCGTATGCATCGGCGCACCGCAGGATACTGCCAACCTTACCGAGGAAAGGTCATATTTGACCTGGACCTCGGGCGGCGGCATGAACAGCCAGTCAAACATGATCGGCACCATAAACACAAAGGTATTTTTGAACAAATCGATCAGCCGCAGGCTTTCCTCGGGTAAAAAGGACGGCGCAATACACACGGTCCCACCCACCATTAAAGTGGTATATAAGTATCCGACCGTAGCGGCTGCATACATGGGGGCAGCTACAAACAGTGAATCGTTGCGGTTGATGCCCAATTCGACCGCAGTCGAAACCGCCAGGTTATAATTGCAATACGCATCCCGCACCGCGCCTTTGGGTTTGCCGGTGGTGCCGGAAGTATAAAAGAGATTCTGAATGTCCTCGGGATCAACTACGACCTGAGGATCAACGGGGCTGCCGGCAGCGATCATTTCTTCAAATTTTAAAACCCCGGGATCATTGCTGGTGCTTTCCCCAACCAATACCAGATTTTTAACGGTGGGCAGGCGGTCCATGAGCGGATAGATCAGATCATATTGGTCCTGCAGAACAAAAACGATTTTTGCTTCACAATCATTTATTTGGTAAATGATCTCCTCCGGCGTCAAACGGAAATTTCCATATGACAAGGGCATGCCGATCATCTCACAGGCGATCATCATTTCCACGATCTGATAGCAATTTGACATATAGGTGACGG
>CAZRMB010000463.1:0-1985 GCA_964600925.1 uncultured Syntrophomonas sp. | reverse complement strand
ATTGCTTTGTTGCTGGAGCGTTATCCCCAGAAGCAGTACAAAAAAAATCATCAGCAGCAAAAGCAGGTCGCTCAGAGTGAGAAACCAGATTTCGTTTCCCGTTTCCGCCGGGGCGGGTTTAGCCGGCGACCGCAGCGGCCTGGCCACCTTACGAAAAGACACCTGATAAGAAGAATTGCGGGGATATTCAGGCATTGCGGATAAGTTATTCATGCCTCAACCTTGACCCATTTCTTCACCAGCCGGCAGCGGAGTTGCAATTCTGAGACGAGGAGCGGGGGAGATTGTCTGCAGACCGGCCAGAGTCTCCATCTTGTACCGGATGGCCTGGGGGTTTTCATGGTCATAAATATCCAGAATTCCTTCAAGAATGATCTCCATCCTTAATAAATCCTGATCAATGAATTCTCTGAGCTTGTTGGCAAGGGGGACAAAACAGACATTGGCGAGAACCACGCCGTAAAAAGTACTCATGAGCGCGACGGCCATGTAGCCCATTAAGCTCTGGGGATTGCTGATATGCTCATAAACACGGATGAGATTGACGATAGTCCCGGCGAGCCCCATTGCCGGCGCCAGCTTGGCCATGCTGCAGAGAATTTTGTGGGCTGTTTCATAACGGCCGCATTGCGCCAGCGCTTCTTTATGCAGCAACTGTTCGATATTTTCCCGGGTGAAGCGATAAGCAATCAATTCGATGCCTGTGTTTATCAGGCTTGGGGGCAG
This sequence comes from uncultured Syntrophomonas sp., assembly GCA_964600925.1. Lineage (GTDB taxonomy): Bacteria > Bacillota > Syntrophomonadia > Syntrophomonadales > Syntrophomonadaceae > Syntrophomonas_B. The sequence goes on along the minus strand of CAZRMB010000463.1, from coordinate 1,259 downwards.
CTTTTGTCCTTCCTGCTCCAGCAGGCGGATGTCCTTTTTTTTGTTGACGCGGGCCAGATGAACAATGGTGTCAATTGTCCAGTTCATTTCTTTCCGGCCGGAAAATGAATTTTTAAGAAACCCGGCCGTCATAATCAGCTTGTGGCAGGGATAGGCCAGCATAGTTGCACAAAGAGTTCCTCCCAGCACGATCATCAGAGCGCTGAGATTGGAAAACATCCCCAGTTCCTGAACCCCAAGGTTGAACGCCAGGAGGAAAATGGCTACGAGCAGAAATAAAGATAGTATCGTTTGTCTGATCATGACAGTCTCCTCAGTTGCTGAATTTGTTGAATGCAGGCAATGCGGGAAATGTGCCAGAGAAATGGCACAAATTTTATTTTTCTAACAGGTTGATTATTCATGGTAATTATCGTGGCCGTGTTAACCGGATAATCCGGGCGAAGATAATGTTGGCAATATTTGCCAGGCAGTTTTTTCCCGTTGGCGTAGTTGATATTTATTTATTGCATTATATAGGAATTGCATCTATCCATACTGGCTACATAATTACACAGTACGTCGAGGCGCCATGAAGTTTGAAAAATACCATATTTCCGAAGCCATAAAGCAAAATCTGGCCAAACTCGGTTTTAAAAGACCGACGGATATCCAGTTCAAGTCCATCCCGTCCATCCTGAAGGGAGAAGACGTACTGGCCATAGCCCAGACGGGAACAGGGAAAACGGCGGCTTTCGCCATTCCTTTGATCGATAAAATTCATCGGGAGAAAAGTTCGCAACGCGACGGCGGCATTAAAGTCCTGGTGATGGAGCCGACGCGGGAGCTGGCCATGCAGATCGGCGATGTCTTTGCCGGCATCGCCAGACACACCAGGGTGAAGCCGTTTGCTCTGATCGGCGGCGTGGAGCAGGATGCCCAGATGAAGAAGCTGCAGGAAGGCATTGATATTCTGATTGCGACACCCGGGCGAATGTTTGATCTCATCCATCAGGGTTACCTCAGCCTGGAGCGCATCGAGATTCTGGTTCTGGATGAAGCCGATCATATGCTGGATCTGGGGTTCATCAGGGACATCAAGTATGTCAAAAAAATGCTGACCCGCAAACATCAGACTCTTTTCTTTTCAGCGACAATCAATCCGGAAATTAAAAAACTGGCTTTTTCTCAGGTTAAAAGCACGGCCATCCGCATTCAAATATCCCCCGATGATCCGGTGTCGGCGAATGTTTCCCATGCCGTTGCCTTTGTGGAGATGG
>CAZRMB010000462.1:0-1990 GCA_964600925.1 uncultured Syntrophomonas sp. | reverse complement strand
TGAAGAACATCAGAACAGGGATGCCCGTATCAGTCAAGAACCAGTATTTATTGGCGATGAATCTGCGTGAGGCTTTGGTTGAATTGGGACCTACTTTTGTTAAACTGGGCCAGCTGCTCAGCACCAGACCTGATATTCTTCCCCCGGTATTTATTGAGGAATTGGAAAAATTGCAGGATAAGGTTGATCCCATTAATTGGGGTGAATTGCAGCAGGTTCTGGATCATGAATTGGGCCCGATCGATCAAATATTTGCTGAGTTTAATCCTGAACCACTGGCAGCAGCCTCCATTGGACAGGTACACCGCGCCCGTCTTTTCAATGGAGAAGAGGTTATCGTTAAAGTTCAGCGTCCGGGGATCGAAGCCAAGGTCAGAAATGATTTTGAAATCCTCAAGGGGCTGGCGCGTATTTCCGAGCATCGCTCCCCGGAAGCACAGCGGCTTGGTATTCTGGGCATGGTGGAAGACTACCGCCGCACTTTGCTGAGGGAACTCGATTATGAGCGTGAGGCCCGCAACACTGAACGGGTATATAGAAATTTTGCCGATGATAAAAGAGTGATTATCCCTCGAGTATTTAAGGAATATAGCAGCCCCCGGGTATTGGTTCAGGAATATATTGACGGAATAAAACTAAGCGATATTGAAAAGATAGATCAAAAGGGCCTGGATCGACGTAAGATCTCAGCTTTGGGGACAGAAGCATTTTTATCTCAGATCTTGATTCATGGATTTTTTCAGGCGGACCCGCATCCTGGCAATATATTTGTGATTGATAACGAACGGATCGCTTTTATAGACTTTGGAGAAATTGGTTATTTAAGTGATTTAAGGTTGGCCTATGTTGGAGAAATGCTGCTGGCTGTGACCAAAAATGATCCCTATCGGGCGATGTCAGTGATGCGCGATATGGGGATCATAGACCACCTGGAAGACAGTGAAGATTTTTCCGAATCCTTTGCGGAATTGGTAGAAAGCCTTTACACGACCAGTATTGGGAGCCTGGACATAAAGCGATTGCGCAGTGAAATCATTGAGTTCGCTTATCGTTACCATTTGAAAATACCTTCCTACATGACTTCTCTGATGAAGGCCCTGATTACAGTTGAAGGCCTGGGCAAGAAATTGGACCCTGATTTTGATTTTAGCGAAGTGGCGTCACCGCTGGCGCAAAAAGTTTATCGGGAACGGCTGAAGCCATCCAATATAGGCAAATTTCTACGCAGTCGCTACTACAAGGAAATAGAACCGCTTAAAGTGATACCGTCTAATTTCAATCGTTTGTTGCAGGATACTGCCGACGGACGATTAACCTTGCACCTCGATGTTAATATGTCACCCATGTTATATCGCAAGACCGCTCAAATGGTCAATCGTCTTAGTTTTAGCCTGATCATATCCGGTACCCTGATTGGTTCAGCTATGATCATCCAGGCTAATCACAGCGCGCAGGTAGAACGTTTTGCATTTCTGGGGATCATTGGCTTTGGCATCGCTTTGATCAGTATGGTGGCGTTTTTTATGGGGTCGTTGAAATAAAAAAAGTGGAGGTTTCATGTCTGAAGTTGCGATTGTGAGATGTCAAAGTTATGACCAGCCGGAAGTTCAGGCTGCGGTCAAACGAGGGCTGGAACTCATCGGCGGAGTACAGCGTTTCGTCAAGCCCAATGAAAGAATACTGTTGAAACCCAATCTGCTCTCGGCAGATCCGCCGGAGAAATGTGTAACGACCCATCCCGCAGTTTTCAGAGCTGTAGCGGAAGCTTTACAGAATGCCGGGGTGCATTTGACCTATGGAGATTCTCCCGGCTTTGGCAGTCCTGGCGGGGCGGCACGCAAGGCCGGAATTGCAGCCGTGGCAGCCGAACTTGATATACCAATGGCTGATTTTCAACAAGGTCAGGAAGTTGTATGTTTGGATGGATTGCAGAACAAGAAATTTGTAATTGCCAAGGGCGTTCTGGAATGCGATGGAATGATTAGTCTGC
>CAZRMB010000461.1:0-1998 GCA_964600925.1 uncultured Syntrophomonas sp. | reverse complement strand
ATTTAATTTTGTTTAAATCAAAAATACCAAAACATATAAAAGCCAAGCAGCCAATAGCTATGAAAATCACCATACAGCACCTTAGTTACAATATTCTGTAAATTATAGCATATTGTATTTTATGAGTATTTACAAGCAAAATCGCCAATTTTCAAAAATAACATAAGTGTTTTTCGAATGCAGGTCAAAATAAATCATAATTTAAAGCGATTAATCAAGATTTATAAACATTCTACATTTTGGGAATAATACCTCGATGCATTATTTCACCATAAATCTAGTATTTCCTGCTTTTTTAAGACTTTTATTATTAAATTCATTGAAAAACAGGCAAATATATAAGGTAACTGTTTTAATAATCCCATTTTTGAAGAGGTTGCAAATTTTTGTCTTATACTTTGACCAAACACTAAAGAAATATTTGCCATTATTTATGAAATAATATTCGCCAATGAAAATTCAATTTCTTGCTTAATGATACCTTTGGCATCAGCAGCGAACTGCTGCAAGGCAGAACTTGCTTTATGACTGCCCAACTGTCCCAATGCCCAGACAATCATCGCCTGCACCCGCTCATCATCATTTTCCCCGTAAGCAGATATCAGATCATCAACATAAACCTGATCATGGCTGTTGCCCATAACCCGGGCGACATTCATTTTCCAGCGCCAAATGTCACGGGAAGACATATAAAACATATGCGGCTGTATATTTTGTTTGAAATATTCCTTGTCCATGTGGAGCAGACGTACCAGATCAAACCAGGCAGCTTTTTCACTGGCTCTTTTGTTTTCCGGTAGTTCCTGATTAAGCCATGGTTCATTGCGGGGGCAGACATTCTGGCAGCGGTCGCAGCCGTATACCCACATCCCCATAGGTTCGCGGAGATCACGGGGAGTAAGGCCCTCGCCATAGTAACTAAGATAAGAAATGCAGCGCTGGGGGTCAATTTTATTCGGACTTGACAATGCTCCGGTAGGGCAAGCAGCAATACAGGCATTACGGCACCATTTAGGACAGTTGGTTTTAATGCTGGATATATCAGACGTAAATTCACGGTCGATCACGATGATCACCGGCAAAACCCAGGAACTCTGGCGAGCAGTTCTGCCTGCGTAGAAGAAACAGTTTTTGCCGAATGTACCCAGGCCTGCCCGGGCAGCTGCCAGCCGGTGAGGAACATTTCCAGCCACCTTTGATTGGATACCGTTTTCCTTTAAATAATCACGTAAGGATTTAATTTTAATTGCCAGACCGTCTTTGGTGATCCGGTCATCATCCAGATAGCAACGGCCAAATTTCCCGACCATGGCGGTTGGAAACGCACCTTGAAAGTAGTTGTGCAGAAGCACGATCAAAGTTTTGGCGTCAGGCATTATCAGGGCAGGATCGGTTCCGTTATTAAGATCCAGGTCTTTATCAAAAGTCCAACGATAAAATTCAGATCTTTCCTGCAAAATTTGTTGTTGTGAGCTAAATGGTTCGATGCCTGTAAAACCGATATCTGCGAAACCTAGCTCCAGGGCTTTGGCAGTGATTTCTTCTTTTGAAAACATATTTAAACCCCCTTTGATACACCTGTTAACATTCTAACAAGTTTCCGGCGAAAAATATTTATTTTTGCAGCACAAAAAACCCTCTTGTCTTGAGGACAGGAGGGTTTGTATAGGATTATTCTGCTATTTTAGAAATAACGTTTGAGAAGTCCGGCAAAAGCTGCTCCGTGGCGAGCTTCGTCTTTGCACATTTCATGAACGGTATCGTGAATCGCATCATAATTTAATTGTTTTGCTTTTTTGGCCAGATCAAGTTTGCCTTGGCAAGCTCCATGTTCGGCATCAACCCGCATTTTAAGATTGGTTTTGGTATCGCCGGTAACCACTTCGCCCAATAATTCTGCAAACTTGGCCGCATGTTCAGCTTCCTCAATAGCAATTTTCTTGTAAGCTTCAGCAATTTCGGGAAAACCTTCCCGGTCAGCCTGGCGGCTCATGGCCA
>CAZRMB010000460.1:0-2019 GCA_964600925.1 uncultured Syntrophomonas sp. | reverse complement strand
TCTTCTCTTTTGTCCCGGGTGCCGGGCATATGTATCTGGGCTTGATCAACACCGGGATACGACTGATGACAGTTTTCTTTTTAACGGTCTTTCTGATGGGTTGGCTGAATATTAGTTTTGTCGGGTTTATTCTGCCGGTTTTATGGTGTTACAGTGTTTTTAGCGCTTACAACCTGTATCAATCCGGCGAAACAGAGGATATAGACATGGCTGCGATTTTCCCGTTTAAAGTTGATCATGCCAAATGGATCGGCTGGGGGCTAATTGTATTTGGGATCATTGTTATTGCCGAGCGTATCCTCCTCCCGCATATCAGTTGGGAGATACAAGGATATCTGCGCACCGGCTTGGTTGCAATCCTGTTTATTCTGGGCGGGATCTATCTGCTGCGGGGTGAAAAAGCTGAAGCCTCAGCGCCAGGAGAGGAGGAGAACTCATGCGAACATGGCGAGTAGGAACATTAACCATGGGATTCACTCTCCTGTTCATGGGATTGGGTCTGCTCTATGCACAAATTAATGAAATAGTGGTTCTGGATCTGATTGCGAAATGGTGGCCGCTGATCTTTATCCTGCTGGGTGCAGAGGTTTTGTGGCAATCCTGGCAGGCGAAGAAAAGCGAAAGCAAAATCGCCTATGACATCTTGGGCGTCTTTATCATCATGATTTTGCTTTGTTTCGGATTAACAATGCAGCCTTTACTTGTCTGCCCTGCTTGATGGTGATAAAATCGGATTAAGTGGTAAAAGTTGCCAGGCAGTTCGGACAAGGTGGTCTTGGATTTAAAAATCGATCAGTCACGTTCCTCATTGTATAATCAGGTAAATTAAATTTAGGAGGAAGAAAAAAATGTCTTATGACTTCGAATTGTCCGAACAAAATACCCAAAATACAATAGTCATACGCACCCGCTGCGCAACCCAGGATCTGCCCCAAGTGCTGGGCAAGGCTTACGGTGCGCTGATGAATTACATGTGCGAAGCAAGCATTCAACCATCCGGAGCGCCCTTTGTAGGATATTTTAATATGGATATGCAGGATCTGGACATTGAAGTGGGCTTCCCGGTTACAGAGTCAATCACGGGAAAAGATGAAATAAAACCAGGTACCATCCCCGCCGGCAAACAATTAACCTGCATTTATAAAGGACCTTACAGCCAGATGGAAGCAACTTATATCGCGATCATGGATTATATTGCTGCCAACAACTATACCTGGACGGGGATAAGCTACGAATTTTATCTCAACGATCCGGTAGATACTCCCGAAAACGAGTTGCTGACTAAAATTGTTTTATTATTAAAGTAATAGGAGTTCACAATGAATGGTAATGACCTAATACTGGATGCCAACCATAAACTTGCCTTTGAGGAACTATCAGGCTATATTGAAGAACCCGCTTTAAGCTGGTGGGTGGATCTCAACGATTTTTTGCAAAATACCTGCAAAGCCAAACCCAAAATGAGTTTTAGTAAATGCTCAATGCAAAAAGGTTGGAATGTCAAATATCAAAAGTCAGGCAAATCCCTCTGTACGCTCTATCCGGAAAAGGAAAGTTTCATTGTACTGATCGTTATTAAGCTGGAAATGATCCCGATCATTGAAGCAATGAAAAATGACTTTGAACCGGTGGTTTTGAATTTGGTTAAATCAGCCCGCCCCTTTAATGGCACCAAATGGCTCATGATAAGGGTGGAAAACGAGGATATCTTAAAAAGCGTACGCGAATTGCTGGTTTTAAAACATGGAATTTAAATAAATATCTAAAACAAACAAAATATCTCTATGCTTCCGTTACTTGGTTGTTTTATTTGGCATAATTAATATCTTCGGGGGAAATATAAGTATATATTTTAAGAGGGAGATGATAATATTCAGAAAAAAACTGATAGCAAGTCAAACAAGACAGAATTAGTATTCGAAACGTACGATCAATTTTTGGAAAGGACCGGATTGGAAAATAATTCTGAAAGCCTTAGAAAATTTATGGTTAAATATGAAGTGCCGTAAAAATAAATAT
>CAZRMB010000459.1:0-2029 GCA_964600925.1 uncultured Syntrophomonas sp. | reverse complement strand
AGTGCTGATCATTCGGATTTAAAAGGAATCATACAGGCAGCCGATTTTGCCATGCGCCAGGCCAAAGAAAAAGGCCGAAATCGCTATGAGGTGGCCGATGATTAGACGTAAAGGGCCAAAAGAATATTACATCAGATACTGATTTTTTTGTACGAGCAGTTTAAATAATCGATGGCCGGGGAAGAAATAATAAATATTAATATCATACGGCGGACATCATTAAAATGTTCCGCCGTTTATTATGAAACAACAAGGTTCCCGGGATCCGCAAGCAATCTTTAATTGCGTAAGCGAGTGGTGTACCGGGTTCTCTCAAACCGTCGCTTCTATGTATCTTGCCAAACCAAACGGTCGCAACCGCTATGAGATAATCAGACAATGATTTTCCTCTTGGGGAAACATAATTATACTGTTTCAGAATAAATACTGCCTTATAATAATAAGTGATATTCTACGATTCGAACAATGGAGGGACCAACATGGATCCAGTAGTAATCGAACCTGTCTATAACCACAAACATCCCGGTACTTTGGCTTATAAAAGATTCTATTTAAGAAGTGTTATTAAAGGCGTTTTACGGCCGCACCGGGTGATATTTAAAAAACGCCGGGCAGGCAGGGATGACCATTTCGTCCTTTATCCCAAAGGCAAAAAGAAATGGTACAAACTTTACGGCGTGGCAGAGGATGTGGTCGTTCCTTTCACCTACTCGGATTATTCCAGAGCGGTAGGTTTAATGGAGGCGATCGATGGGCTTGGGACCAACTTCAGGCATTTGCTGCATCTGAAAAGCGAGATCTGGTTTTATCAGGAAATGATTCCTAGGGATGTCTATGTTATTGATTACGCTTTTGAGGACGTTCTGCAGATCAAGCCCGACAAGGCTGCCATGATAGGACGGACAGCCATCAGCCGCAACGGTGAATTGTGCATGAAAATGCGCGATCATTTTGTGATCAAGGATCTGCCCAAAAGGGATGCCGCCTATCTGCAGAAGGATCAAAGCAATGAGTTTAAAGGGATTACCCGAGTACCGGCTGAACCACTGGAAAATGCTCGGGTAGAGGAGATCTACATCCCGATGGATCTGGCCAGACGCTATGGAGATTGCTCCGGTGATCATAGTATCGTGCATACTTCGCCTCGTATTGCAAAAATTTTTGGTTATGATCGTACTTTCGTCCAGGGTTTGTGTTCAGCCAATCTGATCATGAGCAGGCTTTGTATGGCTGGTATCAAGCTGCAGCATTTTACCATCACTTTTGGCCGGCCGGTGTTCATGGACAGCACAGTTTACCTGTATTTCACCGAAAGCGAATACCGGTTGCAGGATGAAGAGGACCATGTGCTGTGCTTTGGACAGATAAACTGAGCGGGAGATTTCCTGAATAGGAGGGATTGTCGAATGCAGGTCAAAGTCAAGCTTTTTGCCACTTTTCGCAAGGGGCGTTTCAAGGAACAAGAGATGGAACTTGAGAATGGCTGTACGGTAGGCTGGGTCATTGATCATCTGCGTCTGCCGCGCAGGGAGTTGGGGGTTGTTTTTTTAAACGGTCTGTCAGCTGCCGACACAAGACAGCTGCAGGATGGTGATACCCTGTCAATTTTTCCCATGGTTGGAGGCGGTTAGAATGGACCATTTGCAGGAAGACGTTATTCCGGAACGTTACCTACGCAACCTGAACGCCATAAGTGCGGCGGAACAAGCGCAGCTTTTGGAGGCGAGGGTAGGGGTTTGCGGATGCGGCGGTCTGGGTTTGAATGTGATCAATTACCTGGTTCGCATGGGCGTAGGGAACATCACTGTCTGGGATCCGGATGTTTTTAATGAAAGCAATATAAATCGTCAATTGCTGGCCAATAACAAAACATTGGGGCAGAGCAAGGTGGAAGAATGCCGCCATTATGTCCGTGACATAAACCCCGATATTAAAATAACGGCGCTGTCTTGTCGCTGGGAAGAAAGCGATCCGATCATTTTTAACCAGCAGCAGGTGATCGTTGATGCATTGGACAATATTCCCTCCC
>CAZRMB010000458.1:0-2033 GCA_964600925.1 uncultured Syntrophomonas sp. | reverse complement strand
ATCCGGACCGGGAAAGCATCGACCGCTGTGTGGCCTTCGGCAATGATGTCTCCGCGCAAGCCTGACACTTCAGGAAAGAAAAAAAGGGGGTAAAATATACCGGCCTGGTGTGTCAGATTCATGAAGAGGCCCGCCATCAAAGTACCCGCACAGTTCAGAAGGCAGGCATGAAAGAAAGCAGGGAGGCAACGCATGCAATACTTCAGGGAGCTATTGTTCGACATTCCGAGTTACGTCATCGCTTTGGCTTTATTCGCCGGCATTCTTCTTGTTTATGAAATGGGATTTAGAATCGGTAATTTCCACCAGAAGAGCACCGACAAAGAAATCAAGAGCCAGACAAACAACATCCAGGGCGGCATGCTGGGCCTGCTCGCCCTCATCCTGGCCTTCACCTTCAATATGTCCCTCCAGCGGTATGACGCCAGGAGCGAAGCGGTCATACAGGAGGCAAACTCCATCGGCACAACAGTCTTAAGAACAAAACTGCTTCCGCCGCCATACGACGCGGCAACATATGCTCTCTTGCAGGAGTACATCGACATACGCATCGAAAACTCCAAGATCGCCTTGTCCCAATATAAAGAGAGAGACGATATCATCAAAAAAGGTGACGAGCAGCTCAAAAAGATCTGGGCTGCGGGCACCCAGGCCGCCAGAAGCGACCCGAACCCTGTTACTACCGGCCTCTTCATAGCCGCGCTCAACGAACTGATCGACAACAGGTCGGCGCGATTCGAAATACAAAACAGGCACATTCCGGAGGTTATTCTGTTTCTGCTCTTCTTTATATTCATCATGAACGGCGCCATAATCGGCTATACGGAAGGCCTTGGCGGGAAAAGGGCGTACGTTCCCACTGTGCTGCTCACCTTGCTGATCACCCTCGTCGTCTTCCTGATCATCGATCTGGACAGGCCGAGGCGCGGCCTGATTACGGTAAAACAAGACTATATCCTTCAGTTGAAAGAGTGACGTTCCATCAGGAAGCAATGACGGGAGGTCTCATGGCTTTGAAGGCGAAGTCGCCGGTTTGTATAACGCCAATAATCGTTTTCCCGAATTAGTTGAAAACTCGCCGGGAAACCGGATATCAGGGGAATTTTTTCCTGCCGGAGAGCAGGAATTTTCAGGAAATAATGAAGAAGATAAGGAGTTATAATGAGTGAAGAAGATAAATCGATTCATGATTTTGATTTTAAATTAATCTGCGAATATTTTTCGGGCATGGAACGGCAGGGGCCCGGAAGCCCCGAAGTAACCGTTAAAGCTTTGAGCTTCATTGACAACCTGACAAAAGAATCAAAAATAGTTGATATAGGTTGCGGCACCGGAGGTCAGACGATGGTGCTGGCCAATCATACGCCTGGGCTTATTACAGGCATTGATTTGTTTGTCGACTTTATAGACATCTTCAACGCCAACAGCCGCAGGCTCAATCTCCAGGACAGGGTGAAAGGCATTGTCGCCTCCATGGATAATCTTCCTTTTCAGCAAGAAGAGTTCGATTTAATCTGGTCGGAGGGAGCGATCTATAATATCGGGTTTGAAAGAGGCCTCAACGAATGGCGGAAATTCCTGAAAACAGGGGGCTTTATTGCCGTTTCCGAGGCGTCCTGGTTCACCGAAAAGCGGCCTGTCGAAATCGACAGGTATTGGAAAGATGCCTATCCGGGAATCGACATTATCTCAAACAAAGTCGAACAGATGCAAAAAGCCGGCTATATCCCGATGGCTGTTTTCGTGCTGCCGGAAGATTGCTGGATTGAACATTTTTATGCGCCGCAGGTTCCTGCACAGGAGAAATTTCTCAAAAAGCATGCAGGCGATAAAACCGCCGAGGCGCTCATAGAAAACCAGCGGCAGGAAGCGGATCTATATTATAAATACAAAGAATTTTACGGATATGTTTTCTATATAGGGAAAAAGATTTAAAGCAAATTAATGAACATCCGTTACGTCATCAAATCTCCAATCACATAAATAGTTTTTCCCTTTGACAATAATTTCGGATGTAGTTAAATTTATATCAG
>CAZRMB010000457.1:0-2036 GCA_964600925.1 uncultured Syntrophomonas sp. | reverse complement strand
AATCTTTTTTCCTGAATCTCGTGAGGGTTTTGCTTCTCTCCATTAGAGGCTTTGACGAAGACAAATGCCAGCTGCGCGCATCTGCTTTGACATTTTATTCGCTGGTCTCGATTGTCCCCATTGCGGCGATGGCTTTCGGAATCGCCAAAGGATTCGGCATGGAGAAATTACTGGAAGAACAATTGCGCAATAAACTGGTTGGACATGAAGATATCCTGGCCAATGTTATCCAGTTTTCCAATGCTCTTCTCGCGAACACCAAAGGCGGGCTGATTGCGGGAGTCGGCGTTGTAGTTCTTTTCTGGGCGGTGATCAAGGTTCTGGGGCAAATCGAATACTCCTTCAACGACATCTGGGGAGTGAAGGATAAACGTCCCCTCGGCCGCATGTTCAGCGATTATTTGTCGCTGATGCTGGTCGGCCCGGTAATCCTCATCCTTTCCGGCGGCACAACCGTCTTTATAACCGTGCAGGTAGGCCTGATCATGGAAAAGTTCAGCGTCCTGGGAAGCTTCAGCCCTCTGATATTCTTCTTCCTGAAGCTGCTGCCTTATACCCTCTTGTGGTTCCTTTTCACTTTCCTGTATATTTTCATGCCTAATACCAAGGTGGAATTATCCGCTGCTCTGATTGCGGGAATTATCACCGGCACGATATTTCAAATCGTTCAATGGGTGTACATTACTTTTCAGATCGGCGTCGTTCAATACAACGCCATCTATGGGAGCTTTGCCGCCCTGCCGCTGTTCCTTGCATGGCTTCAATTAAGCTGGCTGATTGTCTTATATGGAGCGGAATTGTCTTTTGCCTATCAGAATGTGGACACTTATGAATTCGAACCCGACGCCCTGCAGGCCAGCCACCGGCTTCGAACGCTGCTCTCTCTCCAGGTTGCACATCATGTGATTACAAACTTTATAAAAGGAGAGCCCCCCCTGACGGCTCCGGGAATATCCCATCAGTTGGATATTCCCATCCGCTTTGTTAACGAGATTCTTTTTGAGCTGAGTAAAAGCAACATTCTGTCGAAAGCCGAAATTGAAGAAAACGGGGAGCACGGATATCAACCGGCGCGCGACGTTAATTTGTTGACCATAAATTATGTCGTCGAGGCGATGGAAAAGAGAGGCCTGAACAATATCCCCTTTACCCAGGCCCCTGAGTTTGCCGTGCTGTCGGCCTCAATTGAAGCCTTCGGTAAAACAATTGAAAAACTGCCCGAAAACAGGTTGATTAAAGAGCTGTAATTTTTTAAACTACAAAAAAAACGACGGTTGCGCGGGACAATTAAACAAAACACAAACTCCTACAATTAGACAATTAATTCGGACACGGGCGCTATGGATATCAAAATTCTGATCGCTGCAGGCATTATCATCGTCGCTGTCATTATAATCATAGGATGGCGGGCCAGCGTGAATTATGGGCGATTCATACCAAGTAAGGACGTTACCGCAGCTTACGAATCTTTCCGCGTTGACTCAAATCTTAATTATTATACCAGCGGCCCCGATGCCTACCCTAATGCCATTATTGGAATCGACAACACATGGACCCTGGAAACTGATTTGTGGAAGAAGAGGGACCTTGACAGCCGGAGCATGCAGGAGATCGTGCTCAATATGCAGGCGAAAGTGACGGATCAGGGATTAACCCTTCACGGTTTCGATATCCTGGATAATAACGGGAAGAAAATCGGCAACTGGTTTTCCATCATCGGGATCGTTATGGTCGTGAAGATCACCGGTGAAAAGAGAGCCGTCGTACATCCGCCCCCCGTTGATACATATCGTTGATCCGCTGCTGATGCATCCGGGGAATATGAGAATTCGGTTGAACGGGGCGAATAATCATTTTCGCCAGCAGCGGTCGACAGCCTCATATTCTTTGATCAGATTATCTTCCACTTCCCTGCGGAAAGATTCAAACTGATCATTACTTGCTATTTCTGGTACGCGAAAAATGGAGCCGAACCGGAGAAGAACCCTGCTGAACGGCTTGGGAACCATAAAACGATCCCAACTGTTGGCAATCCA
>CAZRMB010000456.1:0-2048 GCA_964600925.1 uncultured Syntrophomonas sp. | reverse complement strand
TATAATTTATCAGCCCGAGGAACCGCTTGGCATTGTCGATATAGGCATCCCAATATGCGCCTCCGACGGCGTTTTTTGCCCAGTCGATCGCGGTCCATTCACGGGCCGCTTCGTTGACTGCGCGCAGCGATTTGGTAAGAATAGGAAGTATTTTTGATCCGAGTCCTTCAAGGGCGGTATTCAGTTCATTTTTAAACAGTTTGGCCTGAAAATCAAATGTCTTGCTCTGCTCCAAGAAAGCTCCGGCCATTGCACCGTGTGAATTCTTAACTTCATCAATTACAGTTTTAAAACTTCCGTAATTATTGACTAGCGCCAAGATAGCTTTTTGCCCTTGCTCACGCATATCCAGGGTTTCGAGCTTCATCTTCTGCTGTTCAGTTGTCAGCCCGGTCATTTGTTTCGACAAGTCTCCGACAACAGCTTCCATACCCCTGAAATTACCGGATGCATCAAAGATGGAAACCCCGAGCGCTTCCCACTTGTCTTTCTTGCTTACCATCTCATCAAATGCGCGGGCAAGATAGGTTGTAGCTGATTGGGCATCGATGCCGGCCAGGGTTATCTGCGCAATAGAGGCTGAGAGATCATCAAACGAAACCCCGAGCGATGCAGCGGATGGCAAGACATTGCCGATAGCGTTGGCATATTGCTCATAGGTCAAAACGCCCTTTTCGACCGTTTTGAACTGGAGATCATAGACCTTGTTAAGATCGTTGACATCCATTCCATAGGCGTTTATGACGGCCATGCCAGCGCGGACAGCGACATCGACAGAAGTGACGCCAGCCGTAGCGGCCATAGCCGCCTCTTTTAAAGCATATTGGGAATCGGCGGCCTCAACGCCTGAAGATGCCAGATCATACAATCCTTTGGAGAGAGTATCAAGCCCTTGCGGGGTTTGCAGTGAAATATCCACAAGCTGATCTTTGATATTTTCCAGCTCTGGCGGTGTGAGTTTGAGAATGGTATTGACGTTGGCCATGCCCTTTTCGAGATCGGCGGCTATGCTTACCGAATCGCCTACCAGCTTCATGCCTGCAGTGATGGCGCCCAGGGCGAGCGCGCCCTTGCCGATAATTGAGGTAAAGGACGAGAAATTCCCACCCGCGCCGTTAAGGTCGCGGTTAAATTGATCTTGACCTTTCAATCCAATGTAGGCTACAATGTCAGGATCTATTTTTCCGAAAATATCACCCATTCGCCATTACCTTTACCACGGTTCCATCTGCTAGCGTAAAAACTTGCCGCACTACGCGGCCACTCTTGGCGTCACTCTTGGCGTCATCTGCGAATATGCCATTAATGCAATCAACTTTTCTTCTGTTTGAGTTTATCACTGCCGTACCATGCACATTGAGCAGTGATTTCAAATATTTCGAGAAATCCAGCATCCGCTTTTCATCCGGGTCACCGTCCTTAATAGTCTCTAAAAGCAGCGCCGACCGGTACGGATTTTCCATGTCATCAATAAGTTGCGGATCAAACGGCCCCCTATACCCATAGCGCCGGGCGAGCATGTCCTGAACTGCAAACCCGCCCGCCTCTATGAGTTTTTTGTTTCTTCAGCAACCTCCCGCTGCGCATTGAAAACTTCAACCCATTTTGTAATCAGCATCGCCTCAAGCGCGCCATCTTCGCGCACGAGCTGCAGGAACTCACGCTTTTCGGCCAGCGTCGGGAAAATCTCCGCGCCGGAATCATCACGAATCAGGCCGGGCAGAAGATTGTAAACCACCTGGGACATGGATTGCGCGACGGCATATTGCTCAGCCAGATCACGGGGTTCCACCGTCTTGTCATAATTCGGCAGCGCCTTGAGCTGATCGAACTCTGCCTGGTTGATTGGCTTGCCTACCAGCCCGAGTTCTGCGGCCTCAGCATAGGCCATCCGGTAGAGCTTTTCGCGGATATCTGAAATCTGATGTTTGTTGGGGAGGTGTAGCCAACATTTGACACCGCCTGGGAGTTCAAGCTCTGTGCGGATTGGCTCTTTGCGATTGGCTGCTTTAATAATGTCGATAGGCGAACTCATAGCGGTAGCTCCC
>CAZRMB010000455.1:0-2058 GCA_964600925.1 uncultured Syntrophomonas sp. | reverse complement strand
CTCTTTTTTGGCGATTACATCCAGAACTTCCATCCCATTTGCGCATACATCGATTAATTCAAAATCCGGCTCGTTGGTAAAATAGTCACGCAAAATGCCGCAAAATTCTCGGTTGTCATCCGCCACAAGCACCTTTATCTGATTGCCTTCACCAAACATTTTTGTAAATCCCCCCTTTTACAAAATAGGTCAGGTATATTTAACTTAATAGCCTTTTTCGACGATTCGCTTATTGATTCCTCTTTTTGCATTCCACTAAATTAATTTAATAACTTGCATAGCCTGCTATGAATATACAGATTTAAACATAATTAACTATCTTGGTTTTGCATGGTAACAACCTAATAGGTCCGTTCAAGCTTAATTTGACTGAAGAAATGCGGCTTTACAAATTGTCGAAATCTTTTTCTCATTACTCATAACAGAAGGCATATCCGACAACATATTATCCATAAAAATGCCGTAACCTGAGCTGGGGTCATTTAAAAAGACATGGGTCACTGCACCGACAATCTTATTGTCCTGAATGATCGGACTTCCTGACATACCCTGAACAATTCCGCCGGATATGCTTAAAAGCCGGGGATCAGTTACTTTAACGATCATACCTTTGCCGTTTTCTCGATGCGGAAACACTTTTTCTATTTGAATATCCCATTTTTCAATGGTGTTTCCGTTCACAACCGTCCACATTTGAGCATCGCCCGTATGGACCTGATGGGCGTAAGCAACTTCCATCCTTGGGGCTTGCCGATATCGATCACTGTTATCATTTATTATACCATATATTCCTGAACCGGCATTTTTTAATATTTTCCCGGAAATTTCACCTTGCTCATCAAATACTCCGATTTTCTCACCAGGATTACCGGGTTTTCCTGCCTTGATCATCTGAATGGAGGCACTCAAAACCTTTCCGCTCAATATATCAATGCCCTGTTTGGTATCGGCATCCATAATAATATGACCCAATGCAGCAAATTGCCCGGTATCAGGATCTATGAAGCTTAAAGTACCGACACCAACGACTCCGTCTCTGACATAGAGTCCGATTCGGTAACGATTGGTTTCCGGACAGAATACTGCTTTTACCGGCAATGTAACGGGCTTTCCCCGTCTATGCAATTTAATCTCCAGAGACTGGTCCTTTTTGTTATCAATCACCCGCGCCAGATCCTCTTCGTTGCTGATGGATTTGCCGTCAACCTGAAATATAAGGTCACCGATTTCAATACCTTGGTCCTTGCCGGGATACATCTTGCTGCCATCAGAGGTGATAATTGGAGCGAAACCTACTACCATTATTCCGCGGGATTGCAGCAAAACTCCGATGGAATGCCCCCCAACCACGACCCTTTTGCTGGGTAGGGCTTCAATGGTAATCGACTTTATGGGGATATAGCCCAGCAGTTTCATGCTGAGCTCAACTCTGCCGGGTTTATGCGCAGTAATTTCACATACTGCCCCTTTTTTATTTACTGTAACCGCAGGATACTGCTGCAAAAAGAATACTCGCCGGGACGTTTCAAGAATTTTTAAATCGATTTGATTCTGCAACATTTCGGGCAGATTTATGCGGATGGAATTGGCCTCACCGACGACGATTTTCTGTTCCTCCGGCAAACCAAGCACGGTTCTGGCCTGGGGACTAAGGCAAACCGCTATTAAAAGCACCGCCACGATGATACCTGCCAATGGCCTGTATTGACGCATATGGTTCCCTCCCGTGGATTAATAACCCTTATTTTCTCCGGGACGAGAGGGAAATATACGATTTATCCTGTCGGCATGTAAAGAATTGTTGCTTGTCTATGACCCGATCACCGTAGTTGATCTTGCAACCAACGTAAAAAAGTAACCGAGCAACATCGCATCCAAAAGGTAAGCAAATTTGTGAGGTTTTGCGAACAGCTCCAGGTTTGATGAGGAAATTTAGTTTCTGTTGTTTTCAATCAATATGATGACTGATCAATTCGCGGGCATGCTCCAAAGTTAGTTCGGTAAAATTATCACCATCCAGCATCCGTGCCAGTTCTGTTATTCGGGACTGATCATCCA
>CAZRMB010000454.1:0-2074 GCA_964600925.1 uncultured Syntrophomonas sp. | reverse complement strand
TGGTCAGGGCATTCATGATCGCGGCGACTCCGGCCTTGTCATCTGCCCCCAGCAGCGTATTCCCGTCGCTGGTAATAATGGTATGTCCGATATATTCTTTTAATTCAGGATGATCCTGCACTTTTATCACTGTATTTTCAGCCGGGTTCAGGACCAAATCATTACCATCGTAATCAGGAAACAATACCGGTTTGACATCCTGGCCGGATACATCCGGACTGGTGTCCAGATGGGCGATGAATCCAATGACGGGGTGAATATTGTTGCTGTTGGCAGGCAGTTCGGCCATTACGTAACCATTGTCACGCAGGGTTATATTGGTTAATCCCAGTTCATGAAGCTCCCCGGTCAGCAACTTTGCCAGCTGCATTTGTCCGGGTGTGCTGGGGTGGGTATTTGAGCTATCAGAAGACTGCGTATCGATTTTGACATATCGTAAGAATCTTTCCAACAAGCTTTCCATCAATATACCTCCAATAGAACGATTTATTGCCAGACTATAATTGTATATTGTAGCAGGCTTAATATCAAACTGACTGGGGATTATCTCTTTTAAAGCCGAAGTTGTGAGACAATGCGTGAGAGCAACGTTTATACCAAATTACTGAAACATATGATAAAGTAACCATAGAAGAAGTTTGAATATTTTAAAAATATTGAAAGAAAGAAACATACATTTAAGGCGGGAGAAAATGGAAAAACTGAGTGAGTTAAGCGAAAGAGAACAGGAAATAGTGGAAGCAATTCTAAATGGGGTTGAAGGTGCCATTATTATCGATGAAGATGGAATCATCCGAGTCTTTACCGATTATTATGTGCGCGAATCCGGTTTAGCTAAAGATCAGGTACTAGGTAAAAGAATCGATCAGGTATTTCCTCATACGCGTATGCTGGAGGTTTTGCATACAGGAAAAGCGATTACCGCTGATATATGGGAAATGAACGGCAAAACCCAAATTGTCTCCCGTATCCCCATAATGGGCGAGAATGGGGTTATCGGAGCGCTTGGGATTAGTATTTTTCGCTATCTAAATGAGGCCCGGGGGTTCGCCCAGCGGGTGCAGAAGATGTTTTCCGAGCTTAAGTACTACAAAGAAGAGATCCAGCGTATTTATGGAGCCAAGTATTCGCTGGAGGCTATACTCGGTGAAAGCAAGGAAATATTCGAAACGAAAGAACTGGTTAAGATTATAGCTCCATCCAATATTCCGGTTCTAATCTATGGCGATACCGGTACGGGTAAAGAGCTTTTCGCTCATGCTATACACCAGGAAAGCTCCAGAAGAGAAGGGCCGTTTGTGCGTATAAATTGTGCCGGCATACCTGAAAATCTGATCGAGTCCGAACTTTTTGGCTACGAAGACGGGGCATTCTCTGGGGCACGTAAAGGAGGCAAGCCGGGTAAATTTGAACTGGCTAACCACGGCAGCATATTTCTCGATGAAGTGAGTGAATTGTCCCGGGCGGCACAGGCCAAATTATTGCGGGCTTTGCAGGAAAATGAAATTGAAAGAGTGGGTTCGACAGCGTTGATTGCGGTGGATGTTCGGGTCATATCAGCTACGAATGTACCTTTGGATAAATTGGTGGCCACGGACAAGTTCAGAAAGGATCTGTTCTTCCGCCTGAATACCTTTACGATAAATATTCCTCCCTTGCGGAAGCGCCTGAAAGACATACCTCTGCTCTGCCAGCATTTTATTGATAATTATAACCGGGAGAATGGTGCTGCGGTGAAAGGGATTAACAATTCAGCTTTGGAGCTGCTATCTTCCTATCACTGGCCCGGTAATATCAGGGAACTCAATACCGCAATCGAAAGAGCCTGTATAGATGCCCGGGAAGGGATCATTACGGTGGATAACCTGCTTCGCTTCACCAGTTATGCCCTCGGACAGCGTATGGCTGCTGAAGATCACAAAAGTTTCAATATAAATGAAGCCAAGCGAGAAGCTGAAAAAGACGTAATTATCAGAGCTTTGCAGGCCAGTGGCAGTAACCGGAGAAAGGCGGCTGAAATGCTGGGCATCAGCCGCTCAGCCCTCTATAATAAACTGGTTGAATTTAATATAGA
>CAZRMB010000453.1:0-2089 GCA_964600925.1 uncultured Syntrophomonas sp. | reverse complement strand
TCCAATGACGACCATGCCTACGCCCATACTGATATCAGCAAAGCTCTGATACTGGGCAATAAAGGATCCGGATAATGCCACCAGACTGTTTGACAAAGCCAAACCGATCAGTATGGTGGTATCAGTATTTACTCCCACCGCGCGTACCATCTGGTCATTGTCACCGGTAGCTCGCAAAACCATACCAAAACGCGTCTGTAAAAACCAGTAGAGCAGTCCCAGAACGATTAGCAATACCACGCTTGGAATAATGACACCGGCGTACTGCTCCATGGCAGTTCCGGAAAAAAATCGAAATACAGTCGTATTATTGACCAGCGCGATATTAGCCCTTCCCCCCATAACTCGCAGGTTTACAGAATAAAGAGCCAGCATCAGCAGGATACCGGCCAGCAACGGCTGGATTTTGAGCTTGGTATGCAGCAGGGCGGTAGCCGATCCGGCCAGCCAACCAGCCAGCAAAGCAAATAAAATCCCTAATAAAGGATGCCCCAGACTGCAAAAAGTAGCGGAACAGGCAGCTCCCAAAACGAAGCTGCCGTCCACCGTAAGATCAGGCATATTGAGTGTTCGGAAAGAAATGAATACACCCAGGGCCATAATAGCGTAAATAATTCCCAGCTCCATGGAACCCTGGAAAGCCAAAAAGGTCATTGATAAGACTCCTAATTAAATTATTTGCCGAATACCTGGGCTGCTTCCTTTTGCACATCATCAGGAATTTTCACGCCGATGGCGTCAGCGGTAGCCTGATTGATGTAGATATCCATGTCAGTCATGGTTTTAACGGCGATATCTCCAGGTTTTTTGCCATTAAGAATTTCTGCTGCCATATTGGCGGTTTCCTGCCCCAGAACGGTATAGTTGATTCCGTAAGTAGCCAACCCGCCGTCTTTTACCATGGAATCAGCACCCACGTAAAAAGGTATTTTGGCTTTATTGGCCACCTGAGCCACAATCGGCATGGCGGAAGCAACCGTATTGTCAATAGGGGAGAACATGGCATCGACTTTGCCGGCCAATGAACTGGCAGCCTGCTGGGCTTCGGAAGAATTGGTGATGGTTGCTTCCACTACCGTCATGCCATTTTTCTGCGCGTATTCTTTCAGATTCTTAACCACGGAGATGGAGTTGGTTTCACTGGAACTATACAAAGCGCCTATGGTCTTAATGTCCGGTGTGATACGCTTGGCTAGTTCCATGATCTTTTCAGCAGAAACGGCATCCGATGTACCGGTCACATTTTTGCCTGGTTTTTCAAGATTAGTGACCAGTCCCGAGCCAACCGGATCCGTGCAAGCCGAGAATACGATCGGGATATCACTTGTTTCTCCTACTGCAGCTTGGGCAGAAGGAGTTGCAATGGCAATGATCATATCATATTTATTGTTGGCAAACTTTTGGCATATGGTTTTCAAATTGGTTTGGTCATTCTGGGCATTCTGATAATCGATTACAATATTTTCTCCGTCTTTGAATCCATCTTTAGCCAACTGGGCTACGCATGCTTCCCTGATGGTATCGAGCGAGGGATGCTCAACAATCTGGACGATACCGATTTTTAACTGTTTGGTATTTTCTTTGTCCGTAGCAGCATCATCCTTTTGAGAAGATGAACAGCCTGTCACCGACAACAAAAGCAATACCAATAATGAGACCATCAACACAAGAGACTTTTTCATTTGGACTCCTCCTTATAATAAATAAAATAGTCCGTGTGCTCTTCCCTGTATGATTCCCTGTTCATCCGCGGTTATGAAACGAGAATCCAGTGTACCTGCAAATGCCCATAAAAAAACACCTGCCCCAGCTAAGGACAGGTGTTAAACCTGCGGTACCACCTTAATTGATACATAATTCGTATCCTCTTACAGAGTGCCGACACACCCTTAGCCCTGTAACGCTGGCTCTGCGTCGGAAGCTACTGAGGCAGTTTGCCTGTTCACACCGCCCTCCGGGGCCCATTTGTCCACTCCATTTCCTGCCGGGATCACACCATTTCCGACTCTCTTTGAGGCTGGTTTGTGGTTTTACTTCCCCTTCAACAGTTATAAAAAGATATAACCACATGTTAAAAATATTGTCAAGT
>CAZRMB010000452.1:0-2094 GCA_964600925.1 uncultured Syntrophomonas sp. | reverse complement strand
GATTGACCGGATACTCCTGCGCGTCAACGACAAGTATGTGGATACGGTTCGTGTGACGCGGCAGACCAAATTGATTACATGGGATAGCAGCAAAGTGAAACTTTGGGATGCTGACACCAATGCCAAAGAGCCTGAGTATATCCACCAATATAAAGAAAACCAGTTGCGGGGTCCAGGCGGGGTTCTAGTTTTTGCCAAGGCCGAAAAACCCTCCATGCAATTTGCCGCCGACACGGTCCACCAGGTACAATTGGCAGGAGGCGAGAATCATATTGAAGCCATAGCATTGAATCCAACCGGCGTGGCAGTGACGGCCAGCACCATGAACATCAAGTACAATCCCTATGATTCAGAGATGGGTTATGGCCGCAAACGCGCCCTGGTGGTGGGTATCAATCGCTATCAGGATCCGCTCATTATGCCGCTGAACGCCGCCCGCACTGACGCGCAAAAAATGGCCGATATCCTGGGTGATGATTTTGGGTTCGATATTGTGCATTATCGCGATGAACAGGCTACCTATGAAAACATCTGGCGGTTCATCGCTAATGAATTAACCACAGCGAAAGAAAATGATTTTATCCTTGTTTATTTCGCCGGCCATGGTCAGACCGACACCCATGGACACGGTTATCTGCTGCCCTGGGATGCCGACCGCGCCCCGGATGAAATATCCAGAAAGATCGGTACAACGGATATCAATCTCAAGGCGCGGCAGAGCCGGGCGCGCTCTGTGATGTTGATCTATGACGCCTGTTTCGCCGGCACCGGCATCGAGGTGCGGCCGAACATGGCCTATGTGCAGCAGGACACCATCGTCAATTATGAAAAACTGCGTAACGCCTGTGTGCCGGCGGCCCGTGTCATCATCACTGCCGGAGACATGAATCAGAAAGTGAAAGACGAGCTGTTCACGGATATCCTGGTGGCCGGCCTGCGTGGCAATGCCGATTATAATCATGACGGCTATGTGACCTCCACCGAGCTCGGCTTGTATGTACAAAAAGGGGTGCCGGAACGGGCCAAAGAATGGGGCATTGAACAAACACCGCAGTTCGGCACCGTCAGCGGAGCCGGGGGGCAAGCGGTGTTTAAGGTGCGGTATTCCATAAAATCAATCCTGAATAATGCTGAAAAGTAAAAAATATCCTGTCACAAAGCGCGGCTTGTTATCAGGTAAAGGAGCTTAAATATGAAACAGAGCATGTTATGGATTCTGGCTGTTATTGCCTGCACTTTTCTGCCGGCGAATGGCCAGTCTGTTCTTGATTGCAGCAACGCTATTGAGATTTTTCATGGGCAGACGGTACAAGGAACAACAGTTGGCGCATCTTCAAAAGCGACGAAATATCATGGATGTACGTGGAATGAAAGCGGAAATGAGGTAATGTATTTTTTCAACCTCAGTCAGCAGGGAAGAATAGTTGCGACGTTGACAGATATAAGCGCAAACCTTGATATTTTTATTCTTAGTGCATGTGATACTAGCGATTGCAGAGCTTTTGGAGATAGAAAAGCTGTTATAACAAACGCTTTGCCAGGAAAATACATAATTGTTGTTGATGGCAGGGATAATAGCATTGGCACATATACGATCACCATTCAAGCTGATTCAGGATTTCCAGGAAATGTGAATCAAATCATTTGGCAAGACGATTTTGAATCAAACGAAAGTGACAATCGATGGTATGCAAGCCAAGGCATTTGGGAAATTGGAAAACCAAGTACCGGGCCTCAAAGTTCATATATTGGAAGTCGCGTTGCAGCTACTGTTTTAAATGGAAATTATGAAAACGATCGATCTTCATCTTTGGTAGGACTGGATTATATTTTGATACCTCCGGCCAGCGAAACTTGTTTCTTAATCTTGACCGAATGGTATAATTTTTCATCATGTGATTCTGGTTATGTTAGAGTAAATGAACAGGGAAGTAATACTTGGGAGGTACTGGAGGCCTCTGCAACAAAAGGGAACACTTTTAATGATTGGCGACAGCATATCATAAGTCTTTCAAAATACTCAGGCAAATCTATCAGATTTTCATTTTATTTTACTTCAAAAACATGCGATTACTTGGGGCGGGACTACGCTTC
>CAZRMB010000451.1:0-2117 GCA_964600925.1 uncultured Syntrophomonas sp. | reverse complement strand
GGTGGTGGAAAAAATCGTAGCTGAGGAGCAATTGGTTTACGGTATTACCACCGGCTTTGGCAAATTCAGCGATGTATTAATCAAAAGCGAGTACGTGGAGGAATTGCAATTAAATTTGATCCATTCCCATGCCTGCGGGGTGGGAGATAAATTCCCGGAAATGGTTAGCCGGGCCATGCTGCTGCTGCGAGCCAATACACTTTTGAAAGGATTCTCCGGGGTGCGACGGGAATTGATCGAGATGCTGGTCAAATTATTGAATGCCCGTATTCATCCGGTCATTCCCCAGCAAGGTTCACTGGGAGCCAGCGGTGATTTGATCCCGTTGGCGCATCTGGCCTTGGCCCTTTTGGGAGAAGGGGAAGTTGCCTATCGGGGCAAGATATGTTCAGCAATCGAGGCATTAAATGCAGAAGACATTAAACCCTTCATTCTGCAAGCCAAAGAAGGTCTGGCCCTTATTAACGGGACGCAGGCCATGACCGCCATGGGCGTATTGGCTTATCTGGAAGCGGAAAGGCTGGCCTATCAGGCTGAATTTATTGCGTCCATAAGTATTGAAGGACTGCAGGGGATTACGGACGCATTTGCAGAAGAGGTACAATTGGCCCGGGGTTACAAGGAGCAGGTGGATGTCGCCCGGCGTATCAGAAAAATCCTGGAGGGCAGCCAGCTTACCACTCATGCGGCTGAAATAAGAGTACAGGATGCCTATTCACTGCGCTGCATTCCACAGGTTTTCGGGGCCAGTTGGCAGGCACTGGCTTATGTCAAAGACAAACTGGAGATCGAGATCAATGCAGCGACAGATAACCCGCTTGTTTTTGACGAAAGCGAAAAGATCATTTCCGGGGGCAATTTCCACGGTCAGCCCATCGCCCTGGCCATGGATCTGCTGAAAATCGCCATGGCTGAGCTGGCCAACATTTCTGAAAGACGGATCGAACAGTTGATCAATCCGAGCCTCAACGATTTACCGGCTTTTTTGAGCCCCCAACCGGGACTTCAGTCAGGCGCCATGATCCTGCAATACTGTGCTGCCTCGCTGGTATCGGAAAACAAAACGCTTGCTCATCCGGCCAGTGTTGATTCCATACCCTCATCAGCCAATCAGGAGGATCATGTCAGCATGGGCACGATCGCTTCCCGGCATGCCTATCAGATCATTCAAAATACCCGCCAGGTTTTGGCCATTGAGCTGATCTGCGCACTGCAGGCGGTTGATTTCCGCGGAGTTGATAAAATGGCTCCCATTACCAAAAGAATTTATGATGAAGCCAGAAAGGTAACGTCTTCAATTATAAAGGATAGAATATTTTCCTATGATATTGAAAAAGTCAACAACTGGATGATGGGCAAAGGCTTTAATATAAAACTGGACTGATGCTGAACGCTTTACAATAAGGGGGAGTTGAAAAGATGAATAATCAGGACATATATCATGCCATGCAGATCAAACTGGAGCGTGAATTGCCGCCTATGCAGGAATTTGTGCCGGGAATCAGACGGGCACCCTCCCGGGGTTTTAATCTGACTCGCAGCCAGACGGAAACCGCTTTGAAAAATGCGCTGCGCTATGTACCGGAAGAACTGCACGCAACGCTGGCTCCGGAGTTTATGCAGGAACTGCTGACTTACGGTCGCATTTACGCCTATCGCTATCGTCCGTCAGGCCGTATTATGGGCCGGGACATCGATTACTATAATGGTAATTGTGTAGAAGGAAGAGCGTTTCAGGTCATGATCGACAACAATCTTGATTTTGAAATTGCCCTTTATCCTTATGAACTGGTTACGTACGGGGAGACCGGGCAGGTATGTCAGAACTGGTTGCAATACCGGTTAATTAAACGTTACCTGGAGATCATGACGCAGGAACAGACCCTGGTGGTGGAATCCGGTCATCCGCTGGGATTATTCCCGTCCAAACCGGAAGCACCGCGGGTGATCATCACCAATGCCCTCATGGTAGGTATGTTTGACAACCAGCTTGACTGGGAGATCGCTACCGCCATGGGCGTGGCCAACTACGGACAGATGACGGCGGGCGGATGGATGTATATAGGACCACAGGGCATTGTACACGGTACATTTAATACGCTTTTGACCGCCGGACG
>CAZRMB010000450.1:0-2127 GCA_964600925.1 uncultured Syntrophomonas sp. | reverse complement strand
AGCGCTGGGGGTCGTCCTTTCCAGGAACATCATGCATGCAGCGCTGTTCCTGGTGTTAACCTTCCTGGGCGTGGCCGGGATATATTTTCAGCTCAATGCCGGGTTTATCGGCCTGGTTCAGATCATGGTCTATGCCGGAGCCATTTCGGTTTTAATTATTTTTTCCATCATGCTGGTTATGGATGTTGAGATCGGCAAGACCAATTTGTTTAATCAAAGTGTACCGACTATTTTGACCGGCGTTTATGTCAGCGTACTGCTGGTATGCGGACTGGCCGGGGCCATCTGGTTTACGAAATGGCCGGTCAGTTCGATCCAAGCGGTAGATCAGGGCGTTGAAAAACTGGCCGGGCTGTTGTTGGGACCGTATGTGGTTTCTTTTGAAGTGGCGGCCATATTGTTGCTGGTGGCTGTGTTTGGAGCGATCATCCTGGCGAAGGGAGTGGAGGATAAATGATCGGACTTGCCCATTACTTGATTCTTACTTCCCTCTTGTTTGGCATCGGGATATTTGGCGTATTGTCCAAACGCAACGCAATTGCGGTGCTGATGTCAGTAGAGCTGATGTTAAATGCGGTAAATATTAATTTTGTCGCGGTGGAAAAATTCGTTACGCCGGGCACGGGTCTGGGCCACATGATCGCGCTTTTCGTGATCGTGGTGGCAGCTGCGGAGGTTGCGGTCGGGCTGGCTCTGGTAATTTCCATCTACCGGCACAAGCAATCAGTAAATCTTAATGATTTCAATCTACTGAAATGGTGAGGGGAGTAATTATGATTTTTCAAAACATCTTACCAAACGCATGGCTGATCCCCTTCCTGCCATTTTTGGCTTTTGCTCTGATTGGACTGTTCATTCATCGTTGGCCAAAGTTGTCGGCAGCGTTTTCAATTTTGATGATTGCGGTCTCATTTGTAATGTCCGTCATGGCAGCGCTGGTTGTTTTCGGCAGTTCTGAAGGGGTGGTATACGAAACGGCAACCCGCTGGCTGGCAATGCCCGGCCTCAGGGTGGATATGGGGCTGCTGATCGATCCCTTGACAGCGGTGATGCTGTTGGTGGTCACGCTGGTGGCCTTGCTGGTGCAGATTTATTCGCTTGGCTATATGCACGGCGACCCGGGCCTGGCAAGCTATTACGCCTACCAGAGTATTTTCGCCGGTTCCATGCTGGGTCTGGTGGTTGCCAATAATTTCGGACAGATTTTCGTGTTCTGGGAATTGGTCGGACTTTGCTCCTATCTGCTGATCGGCTTTTGGTTTGGACGAAACTCGGCCAAAGAGGCGGCCAAAAAGGCCTTCATCACCAACCGGATCGGGGATTTTGGGTTCCTGCTGGGGATTCTTTTCCTGCAGGTCATATTCGGAACTTTAAATTTCAGCGAACTGGCAGCTGCGGTTCCCCATTATGCCAATGCAGCGGTTTTGATCGGGGTTTCCATCCTGCTGTTCTTTGGGCCGGTCGGTAAATCAGCCCAATTCCCGCTGCATGTCTGGCTGCCTGATGCCATGGAAGGCCCCACCCCGGTCTCGGCCCTGATTCATGCCGCGACCATGGTAGCAGCTGGTGTATATTTGATTGCCCGGGCCATGTTTATCTTTAATGCATCCCCGCAAACCATGACGGTGATTGCAGTCATTGGCGGGTTCACCGCCTTGTTTGCGGCCAGTATCGCCCTGGTACAAAATGACATAAAACGTATTCTGGCTTATTCAACCCTTTCCCAGCTTGGTTATATGGTTATGGCCATGGGCATCGGGGCGATGACTGCCGGGATGTTCCATTTAATGACCCATGCTTTCTTCAAAAGTCTGCTCTTCCTCGGAGCGGGGTCGGTGATTCATGCCCTGCACGATGAGCAGGATATCTGGAAAATGGGCAACCTGAGCAAAAAGATGCCGGTCACCACCTGGACCTTTGTCATTGGTGCTCTGGCCTTAAGCGGCATTCCTCCCTTGTCCGGATTCTGGAGCAAGGATGAGATCCTCCTGGGCGCTTTTGCCGGCGGCCATATAGGGCTATATATTTTAGGGACACTGGTTGCTTTCATGACCGCTTTCTATATGTTCAGACTGATCTTTGTGGCCTTCTTCGGCAGGAATACCGGCGGTGAACATGCCCATGAAT
>CAZRMB010000449.1:0-2139 GCA_964600925.1 uncultured Syntrophomonas sp. | reverse complement strand
TTGTTGACGATCCCCTTGTTTGATATCGTGCCTTTTTTCGTACCATCAAAAGCAGTAGCATCATCTTTGTATTTGATCAGGACAACCTTTTTATCATCGGTTGCATAAATTTGCTTGGCTTTGCCTTCATAAAGAAATTCTTCAACCTGCATGTCATCATCCTCCTAAATAATCCTCGTTGTTTTTATTGATACAAATTGCCGGTTTGCTTATAGTCCGCAACGTTTGAAAATATAATCAACATTGGCGGTATAAACACCGTAATCAAATATTTTGTCCAGTTCGTCCGGGGTGATCAGATTCATAATCGTTTCATTATCCAGAATCAATTGTTTAAAGGGGATTTTCTCACGCCAGCTTTGCATGGCATTGTCCTGCACCAGGCTGTAGGATTTTTCCCGGGACAGTCCCTTGCCCACCAGGGCCAGCAACATCTGCTGGGAGAATACCAACCCCAAGGTTGTTTCTATATTGCGCGCCATGTTGTCTTCATATACCACCAGGCCCTCCACAACGGCCGTAAACTTCTCCAGCATATAGTCGAGCAGGATGCAGCTATCCGGTATAATGACCCGTTCCACGGAAGAATGGGTCAGATCGCGTTCATGCCAGAGCGCGACATTTTCCAACGCGGCGGTGGCATTGCCGCGGATCACCCGTGATAACCCGGCTACTCTTTCGCTCATCATGGGATTACGTTTATGGGGCATGGCCGAAGACCCTTTCTGTCCAGCCTTGAACGGCTCCTCAGCTTCCAAAATATCGGTGCGCTGCAGATTACGGATCTCAGTGGCCATTTTTTCAAGGGAACTGGCCACGACTGCCAGATTGGTCATAAAATCAGCATGACGATCCCGCTGGATCACCTGGGTGGATACCTTACACGGCTTCAGCCCGAGCTTTTCGCAGACATACTCCTCGACCCGCGGATCAAGATGAGCAAAGTTGCCTACCGCACCGGAAATAGCTCCATAAGCAATCACTTCACGGGCTTGTTTTAAGCGTTCAATATTCCTGTCCATTTCCGTATACCATAAAGCCATTTTCAAACCAAACGTGGTGGGTTCGCCATGTACTCCATGGGTACGTCCGATGCACAGCGTGTATTTATATTGCAAAGCTTTGGCTTTGATAACCTCCTGGAGTTTCTCCAGCCCGGCCAGGATGATGTCGGCTGAATCACGCATTTGCATGGCTATGCCGGTATCCAAAATATCGGAAGAGGTAAGACCGAGATGAATATATTTGGAATCATCGCCCACATATTCTCCTACATTGGTCAGGAAGGCGATTACGTCGTGGCGCACTTCAGCCTCTATTGCCGCGATCCGGTCAACATTAAAGTTGGCTCTGGATTTGATCGTTTCCACCGATTCAGCCGGGATCTTGCCCAACTCAGCCCAGGCCTCACAGGCGGCCACTTCTATTTTCAGCCAGTTGTTGAGTTTGCTTTCTTCCGACCAGACTGCTCCCATTTGCGGAAGTGTATACCGTTTAATCATTTGGTGCCCTCCTTTTGCTGCAGGTATTCTTTCACGCCGATCTCCTGCAGTCGCTGGTTCTTCTGCAGGACTTCACTGCTCATCTTGCGGCGATAATCTATGAGTTTATTCTTTATTTCACCATTTTTAAGGGCGATCATTTCCAGGGCCAGCAGCGCAGCATTGGCACTGCCGTTAATGGCCACGGTCGCCACCGGTATGCCTTTAGGCATCTGGACAATTGAATAGAGGGAATCCAGCCCTGATAAAGTGCTGGTTTTGATAGGAATGCCGATGACCGGCAAAATTGTATAGGCGGCAATAACACCCGGCAGATGGGCTGCCCCTCCCGCTCCGGCAATAATGACATCTATTCCCCGGCTCTCTGCGGTGGTAGCATAGGCAGCCGTTTCATGGGGCAGACGGTGGGCGGAACAAACCGTCACGTCATAGGTGACCGCGAACTGATCCAGAATATCACAGGCTTCCTTCATGATGGTCAGATCCGAATCGCTTCCCATTATAATCCCGACTTGGGGCATTGTTCTTCATCCTCCTTTATGTCCGGCAAGTTAATTGGTACTTAAAAAGCCCAAACAGATAGGCTTCGTAACCGAAACCTGTCCGCCTGGGCTTTTATCCCTATACGGTGTAGTGC
>CAZRMB010000448.1:0-2142 GCA_964600925.1 uncultured Syntrophomonas sp. | reverse complement strand
AAAACATGGGATAAAAGTCTGGAATGATGAAGATTATCTCCAGCATAAAGGAGAGGGTTAAATTTTGAAGGCGATTAGTCTTTTTTCCGGTGGGCTTGACTCACAAATGGCAGTGTGTGTGATCAAGGAACAAGGAATCGATGTTGTTGCTATAAATTTTGTTACACCGTTTTTTGGAGCGCAGGAACGAACCAAACAGGCGGCCAAAGATTTAGGAATCGAGTTTCATTTCCTTGATATAGGACCTGATTACATGGATGTGCTGAAAAAACCTGTTTATGGATACGGAAAAAACATGAACCCCTGCATTGACTGTCATGCTTATATGTTTAAACGAGCCGGAGAATATTTGCAGGAATTTGGTGCCAGTTTTCTTATTTCCGGAGAGGTTTTAGGGCAGCGTCCCATGAGTCAGAATAAATCATCCCTCCAGGTAGTAAATAAATTATCCGGTCAGCAAGGTATTATCTTGCGGCCTCTTTCTGCCAAATTGCTTGCGCCGACTATTCCGGAAACGGAAGGCTGGGTAGATCGCAGCCGTTTGCTTGATATCAGCGGGCGCAGTCGTGCCCGTCAAATGCAGTTGGCAGAACATTATGGAATCAAAGATTATCCCAGTCCGGCCGGTGGATGTTTGTTGACGCAGGAGAACTTTGCCAAGAGACTGCGTCTGCTTTTGGCACTCAATCCGGATGCCAATGCACAAGATACGGAAATTTTAAAGACCGGCCGGCATTTATATTTAAATGAAGATCAATTGCTGGTGATCGGCAGAAACCATGATGAAAATATTAAGCTGCAGGAACTTGCCAATGAGCATGATATTTTGATCAAAGTAACAGACCGTCCCGGACCGTTGGGTTTATTACGGTTACATCGAATGGATGACAGAGCGGAGACTGACCTGGCTGCCCGGATTGTAGCTCGCTACAGCGACGCCAGGCTGGAAGAGACAGCCAACATGATGATCAGCAAATTGTCAGGTGAGGAAATATCTCTGCAGGTAGTTCCGCTGCCTGCGGAAGAGGTACCTGAAATAGTATAGGGGCTGCGGATCACCCAAAAATAGATGTATCTATACGTGCAAACATAGCTTTATAACCTTCTTTGGTCGGATGTGCTCCATCAGCATTCAGAAGCTCGGTTAGGATTTCTCCGTTTTGACCATAAAAGGCCCGGTCAAAATCGATGACCGGTATACCCTGCTGATTTGCATATTCTCTTATCCAATTGCGGATGCGCTGGGTAAGCTTCTCGATATATTCATCGTCAACCGCAGTGGGCATGCCGAATATGACCTTTATATCATGTTCGGCAGCTTTTTCCGCCATCGTGCGCAAATTCCAGACGATGCGATCGAAACTTTCCTGCCAAACAATATCATTGATCCCGCCCATAATAATCAAATGGGTGGGATTTGTTTTCAGCACAGCCTTATCGAATCTTTCCGTCATTTGGGAGGTCGTATTGCCGGGTATACCCCGGTTGATCACTTCACCATCAATGGTGTTTCCCAGCATGGTGGTCCAGGAAACTTCAGGACCCCAAGGCCATCCGTAAGTAATGCTGTCCCCCAGACATACGATTTTCATTTCTTTCATATTCTATGAAACTCCCTTATAAAGCCCTGTATAATCCGTTTTCAATATTCTCTATAAATCCTTTGTGCTGTAAACGTTCCAGATGTTTCAACAGCATGCATTTTTCCCAGAAGAGTACAAAGGGAGTGGGATGCATTCGGTAAATCAGTTTTTGTTCAGCCAGCTGATGCAAATCCACCGGCTGCTTTTTAATCGATTTGAATATACGTTCCTCGCGTTTAATTATACGGTCGCGAAATTCAGTCAAACGCTCCCGGCAATCATAACAGATTTCATTGATGTGACACGAAGTCATACGGGGAGGATTCAATTCGATCAAACGATCAATCGATTTGATCATATCATCAGGATTGGCATAGACTTCTCCATACCAGGGACCTGCCTGGGTCAAGCATATATCACCGGTAAATAAAAACTCTTCATTGGGAAACCAGAATGAACAGTGGCCGGCTGAATGACCAGGAGTATGAAGGACCTCCACTTTGGTATGGCCAAAATCAATGACCTGATCATTGTTCAGAACCTGATCTACCCCCATGTT
>CAZRMB010000447.1:0-2148 GCA_964600925.1 uncultured Syntrophomonas sp. | reverse complement strand
ATATCGCTGTAGTTGAAGATGCCGCCCACGGTATAGGTGCCAGTTATAAAGGCAGAGCGCTGGGGACCATCGGATCACTTGGTTGCTACAGTTTTCATGCTACCAAGAATATTGTCAGCGGCGAAGGCGGGGCCTTGCTGTTAAATCATAACCAGCCCCAACTGATCGAACGGGCGGAAATAATCTACGAAAAAGGAACTGACCGCAGCCAGTTTTTGCGCGGGGAAGTTGATCGTTACACTTGGCACGAAATCGGCTCAAGTTTTGTTATGGCCGATTTGCTGGCTGCGTTTTTATATGCCCAACTGGAACGATTAGAGGAAATAACCCAGGCCCGGCAGCAGCGGTTTTTCAACTATCAACAGGCATTTCTGGCCTGTCAACAGCGGGAAATTCTTCAATTGCCCTGTCTGCCTGCCTATGCTCAATCCAATTACCATTTATTTTTCATGCTCTGTCCCACCCAGGAAATGCGTGATCAGATGCTGCAAAATTTGCGTGATAGGGGAGTAGAGGCCAGTTTCCATTTTATCCCCCTGCACAGTGCCCCGATGGGCAGAAAACTTGGCTATACCAATGATGATTTATCAATTACTGAAGATATCAGCCGCAGACTGATCAGGCTTCCATTATATCCCGATCTGAGCGAAACTGAACAATCTTATGTAATTGAAAGTGTACAAGCATGTGTGGCGGGATGGTAGTCAGAGGAGAACAAGATGGAAAAATCAGTTTCTATTGTTATCCCGGTCTATAACAGCAGACAGAGCCTGCTTGAACTGTATGCAAGACTCATCAGGGTCATGGAATCACAGCAATGCATTTTTGAAATCATCATGGTAGATGACTGCAGCCAGGATGACAGTTTTGAAATCATGAAATCATTACGGGAAAAAGATGATCGCCTGGGTATCATCAGCCTGGCCGGAAATCACGGACAGCATCTGGCGACCCTGTGCGGTATGCAATATAGCCGGGGTGATCTGATCGTGACCATTGATGACGATCTGCAAAATCCGCCGGAGGAGATCCCGGCCATGCTGTCCCTGATCGAAACCGGCGGTTATGATGTGGTTTTCGCGATCCCGGAAAAGAAAAAGCAGGCTTTTTATCGCAATCTGGGCAGTAAATTAATTCAATATTCCTTAACCGTTCTCTATGCAAAACCTCGTGACATTGACAGCAGCAGTTACCGGGTTATGACCAGATCACTAACTAAAAAAATGCTGCGCAGCAACCAGAAATTTGTATATTTTGCCGCCTTGATCTTTCAGCATACCAGCAAGGCAGCCAATGTCACGGTAAAACATGAAAAACGCAAATACGGCAACAGCAATTATACCATGGCCAGTGCGTTGCGATTGGCATTGAAGCTCTACCTGCACTATGCCTTTACATCCCCGCAACGCAGCAGACCTTTCCGCTTTGATATTGCTTCTATAGCTGTAAACGGAGGTGAAATGTCATGAAGCTCCTCTGTCTGGGAGCCGGGTTCAATCAACTGAACGCGATCCGCAAAGCTAAAAGCAAAGGCTATACGATCATCGTATCTGATTACCTGCCGGATGCGCCCGGAAAAAGATGGGCTGATCATGCCGAGTTGGTCAGCACCTTTGATGTGGAAGCCAATATCGCTGTGGCTAAGAAATATGCAGTGGATGGAGTTTTCACCATTGGCACCGATCAGCCGGTCTATACGGCTGCATGTGTAGCGGAAGCTTTGGGGATTCAGCATATGATTACTCCCTGGACGGCGCTCAGGGCGACTAACAAGAAATATATGAAGGAATGTTTCGAAGCCAATCATATTCCATGCAGCAAGCATTGTTTTATAAGCAAAGAGGAACTGTCTGACTGGGAACATCTGCAGAATAAATTGTCACAGCTACATTTCCCGGTAGTGATCAAACCTCTTGATAGTCAGGGACAAAGGGGAATCTACAAAATACCGGAGTTAAGATCTGATATTGCCTCCTATATGAAAGATACATTTGCTTATACCCGCAGTGATGAAATCATCGTGGAAGAATTCTTTCCCGGCGATGAGATCACCGTCAGTGCCTGGATTGAAGGGGATAAGACGCATATATTCATGGTCACCGATCGTCCCTTGATCAATATCGAACCCCATCTGGGAACGCCTGATGG
>CAZRMB010000446.1:0-2154 GCA_964600925.1 uncultured Syntrophomonas sp. | reverse complement strand
GATATGGGCTTAATTACCGCAGAACAGCAGAAGATCGTGCTCGATGAACAAGCCAAAACGGCTGAGAAATTCGGCGCCATCCTAGTGAAAAAGGGTTTCCTGACCGAACAACAACTGATGGAAACGCTGGAATTTTCGCTGGGCATTCCCCAGGTTCAACTCAGTAAAATGGACATAGATCCGGAAGCAGTCAAACTTCTCCCTCCTCCGCTTATTCGGCTGTATCAGATACTGCCCATCTCCCGACGCAAGAATATTTTGACCCTGGCCATGGCTGATCCTCTCAATCAACAGGCGATTGACGATGTGCGTCTGGCGACCAACATGGATGTAGTTCCGGTTCTGGCCAGCGAAAGAGATATTGATACAGCGATCAGACAATACCTGGCTTTCCGCCTCGATCCGGGCATGCAAAATATCGTTAGTGAATTGGGCCTGGACGGCAAGGCCAATGCCATGCGGCTCAAAGAACTGCAGAACATGAAACTTGACGAGGATGCACCGATCATCCGCATGGTAAACTCGATCATGGTGCAGGCTGTTCAGGGTCGCTGCAGTGATATTCATGTTGAACCCCAGGAAAAAGACCTGCGGGTGCGATTCCGGGTGGATGGGGAACTTTACGAGGTATTAACCCTGCCCCAGCTCTCCCAGGCTGCGGTCTTATCCCGCATAAAAATAAGCGCCAATATGGATATCGCTGAAAAAAGAGTTCCCCAGGACGGACGCTTCCGTATGGTGGTGGATGGACGGGAAGTCGATTTCCGCGTTTCCACCCTGCCGACCGCACTGGGCGAAAAAGCCGTACTGCGTATTCTGGATCGCGGCAACGCGCTGACCCGGGTCGATCAATTGGGACTCAGTCCGCATAATAAAGAATACATTTTGTCATTAGCCAGAAGGCCTCACGGGATGTTGTTGGTAACAGGTCCTACCGGTTCCGGTAAAACCACCACCCTTTATTCGGTACTGGGCGAAGTGAACTCGGTTGACAAGAATATTATTACCCTGGAAGATCCGATCGAATATACCCTGGCCGGCATCAATCAGGTGCAGACCAATCCCCGGGCAGGGTTAACCTTTGCCAGCGGGTTGCGTTCCATTTTGCGCCAGGATCCTGATATTATAATGGTAGGCGAAATCAGAGACCAGGAGACAGCCCAACTGGCAGTCCAGGCAGCCCTGACAGGACATTTGGTTTTATCGACCCTGCATACCAACAGTGCCGCCGGAACCGTAGCCCGTATAAAAGACATGGGAATCGAAGATTTTCTCCTGGCCAGCTCCCTTAGCGGTATCGTATCCCAGCGGTTGGTAAGGCAGTTGTGTCCAAATTGCAAGGAGAGGTACATACTGGCGGAGGAAACCGCCTGCAAACTGGGAATGCCAGAGGAAAGCGGCCAAGCGTTCTATCATCCGGTAGGATGCAATATGTGCCGGCAGTTGGGCTATCAGGGCCGCATTGCCCTGCATGAGGTGCTGGCTGTAGGACACAGGGTGCGGGATCTCATCAATCGGGGAGAAAATTCCGAGGATGAAATCGAAGCTGCCGCCCGCAGGGAAGGAATGATCACCATTCGTGAAGACGGTCTGGAGAAGGCCAGACAGGGTAAAACCTCCCTGGAAGAAGTCATGAAAGTAGTATTGCTGGAAGGGAAATAGATAATGAAAACAAGTATTCTTGAGATCATTCAGCGGGGCGTTGAAATGGGAGCCTCCGATATTCATCTTACCGTTTTCAGACCGCCGATTTACAGAGTCAACGGAAAATTATTTTCTCTGCCCGAGGATGATGTTTTAGCCGGTGAAGATATTATTCATCTGGTAACAGAAATATTCCCCAATGAAAAAACAATACAGGTACTGCAAGAAACCGGACAGGTTGATTTTTCGAATGCCATGACCGGCATTGGCCGATTTCGGGTGAATACATTTATTCAGCGGGGTTCCTGGGCTTGTGCTATACGATTGATACCAGTCAATGTTCCACGTATAGATACTTTGGGGTTACCCCCGGCAATTCAGGAACTGGCGGAAAAAGAAAAAGGTCTGATCTTGGTTACCGGGGTTACCGGCAGCGGCAAGTCGACCACCCTGGCTGCCATGATTGATTATATGAATCATCACAAAAACCTTAACATACTCACGCTGGAA
>CAZRMB010000445.1:0-2155 GCA_964600925.1 uncultured Syntrophomonas sp. | reverse complement strand
GCAGATGACAATGCCATGGCAGAAAATCAAATGGAATATTGTTTGAAAAATGCAGTTTGGGACAAAATGAATGCCAGCATAAATCAAGTGGCTGATTCGATCACACTGGAAGATCTGATCAAGCAATATAATCAGCTGAATGGTAACTTGTCATTGATGGCATATATTTAAATAAAAAAATTTACCCAATACACTAGTAAAACTATAGGAAATATATAAAATATATTTAAAGGAGTGGTTATAATGACAGAAAGAAATTTTGGATTTGATACTTTACAGGTACATGCCGGGCAGGAAGCTGATCCCGCTACCGGCAGCAGAGCAGTGCCTATTTATCAGACAACATCGTATGTATTTAAAAATGCGCAGCATGCTGCTGATCTTTTTGCCCTGGCTGAGCCGGGCAATATCTATACCCGGATCATGAATCCCACCACAGATGTATTTGAAAAGCGCATTGCCGCACTGGAAGGCGGAGTTGGTGCTCTGGCTGT
This sequence comes from uncultured Syntrophomonas sp., assembly GCA_964600925.1. Lineage (GTDB taxonomy): Bacteria > Bacillota > Syntrophomonadia > Syntrophomonadales > Syntrophomonadaceae > Syntrophomonas_B. Next base: position 1,661 of record CAZRMB010000445.1, on the reverse strand, counting down.
AGCCTCCGGTTCGGCAGCGATCACCTATGCCATATTAAACATTGCCGGAGCAGGTGATGAAATTGTATCTTCCAGCACACTTTATGGAGGAACGTTTAATCTCTTTTCTGTTACTCTCCCACGGTTAGGGATTAAAACGATATTCGTTGATCCGGATGATCCGGAAAACTTCCGCAAAGCGATAAATGAAAAGACCAAAGCGCTCTATTTTGAAACGATCGGCAATCCAGGTATCAATCTGGTTGATATTGAAGCCGTTGCTAAAATTGCTCATGATAATGGTCTCCCTTTGATCGTTGACAATACCTTTGGGACGCCTTATTTGATCAAACCGTTTGATTTTGGTGCAGATATTGTGGTTCATTCAGCGACTAAATTCATTGGCGGGCACGGTACCTCAATCGGCGGAGTGATCGTTGATTCGGGCAAATTTGATTGGGCTTTGAGTGGACGTTTTCCCGGCTTGACCCAACCCGATGCAAGTTACCATGGGGTCGTTTATGTTGAGGCCGCCGGTCCCGCTGCTTATGTAACCAAAGCCAGGGTGCAATTATTAAGAGATACCGGGGCAGCCCTCAGTCCCTTTAATTCGTTCCTGTTCTTGCAAGGACTGGAAACCCTTTCTCTGCGGGTGGAGCGTCATGTGTCAAACAGCCTGAAGATCGCAGCGTTTTTGGACCAGCATCCGCTGGTTTCCTGGGTCAATTATCCCAGTTTGCCCGGTAATAAATACTACGCATTGGCGCAAAAGTATTTTCCCAGGGGCGTCGGGTCTATATTTACCTTTGGCATTAAAGGCAGTGTGGAAGAAGGGAAAAAGTTTATCGACAGTCTGGAAATCTTCTCCCTGTTGGCCAATGTGGCAGACGCCAAATCACTGGTCATTCATCCGGCCAGCACCACACATGCCCAATTGAATGAAGAAGAACAAAAACTGGCTGGTCTGACACCTGATCTGATTCGCCTGTCGATTGGTATTGAGGATGTTGATGATCTGATTTGGGATCTGGATCAGGCCTTGCATAAAGCAGTGACCAAATAGGAAGTCTTCCATTTGTTCGCCCCAGCCAGAGTACAGGAATACTGCTTGACATCTGAGGTTGCATTGCCTACTATCTAGGATAGTTATGGCCAAGATTTGCAGATTATTTACTTATAGGAAGATCCTGCAGCAGGCAGGGAAGGGCCTTGATCAATAGACTTTAATTTAATGAGGTATCTGTTATGGAAGCGGATTTAAACGAGAAACTGGGTCAACTAATTTATAACTTGGGTTCTATGAGTAGTTTAGCGGTGGCTTTTTCCGGCGGGGTGGACAGCAGCCTGCTGCTGAAAGTTGCCCAGGGAGTATTGAACAGAAATGTTTTAGCGGTCATCGTCGACTCGCCTACTTTGCCTCGTCGAGAATTGCAGGACGCGCTGAATTTTGTAAAGGAAATGAAGGTTGGCTATCATGTCATTGAAGCTAACAACTTGTCTATTGAAGGCTTCACCGACAATCCTGCCAACCGTTGCTATCTGTGCAAACGGGATCTGTTTGGCCGGATAAAACAAGTCGCTGAAGAGAACAATTATGAATGGGTAGCCGACGGTTCCAATTTTGATGATCTTGGCGATGATCGCCCCGGCATGAAGGCGCTGAAGGAATTGGGCGTGATAAG
>CAZRMB010000444.1:0-2162 GCA_964600925.1 uncultured Syntrophomonas sp. | reverse complement strand
AAGAAGGAACTGTTTGTTTCGGGCAACAGCGAGCCAAAATTTGAGTTTCCAACAGATCGTGAGGTTACTATAACTCGAATCTTTGATGCGCCGCGCGAGCTGGTATTCAAGACCTCTACGGACCCAGACCTCATCCCCCTGTGGTGGGGCCCAAGGAGATACACAACAACTGTGGAAAAGATGGATGTGAGGCCGGGCGGCGTCTGGCGTTTCATCCAGCGAGACCAGGAGGGCAACGAATACGCCTTTAATGGCGTTTATCAGGAAATCGTGCCTACCATGCTGGAAGTTCATACCTTTGAATTTGAAGGAATGCCTGGCCATGTGATGACTGAAAGGTCGGTCTTCGAAGACCATGATGGTAAAACGAAGCTTCAGGTCACAGATCAATTCCAGACAGTTGAAGATCGTGACGGGATGTTTATTTCCGGGATGAAGGAAGGCGCAACGGAAAGCATGAATCGTCTGGAGGAAATCCTGCTGAGGAAGAAATAAATTGTCGCCATGAAACAATTCTCTTGCAGCCGCAGTGATCGTTCCCTATGCCTGCTGGGAGCCGAACCTGACGATCGCCGGATCACAAATAGAAACCACGATCCGAGCCAGGCTCGACCCGGAATCACTGCGCGTGCAAGATCCGCTTCGGAACATTTCCAGCAAGAGGCTATTGCCCCCTTTGCAGCATTTGTATCAGGTTGCCGCAGGTGTCATCGAAGACGGCTATGGTTACATTTTTCATTATTTCTGTCGGCTCCATTGTGAACTTCACAACATTCTTCTTCAGTCGTTCATGTTCTGCGCGAATATCGGAAACGTTGAAGGTTGTCGCGGGAATACTCCGCTCAAAAATTGCTTTCTGATATGTTTTTGCTGCGGGATTGGCGTTTGGTTCAAGTACAAGCTCGGTACCATTTTTATCATCAGGCGAGACAACGGTGAGCCACCGATATTCCCGCGCGGTGATATCGCTTTTCTTCACAAAACCCAGGATGCCGGTATAAAACTTCAAGGCTTCATCCTGATCGTTAACGAATAAACTGCTGTATATGATTTTCACAATTACCACCTACTATTTTCCAGGTCATTCAACTGCTACTCTTTTTATTAGATACCAAAAGATTTGCATTTGCTTCTTTGTATTCCTAAATTTATATGATTGTCGGACGTAAACATGGAATGCTTGTTCATGAAAATAGTCAAGGCATAATCAAATGCAACGAGGTCTGCAATGCTGATTGTGGCATGAGCATCGCCAAGAACTTAAAATCAAGTCCTCGACTCGAAAGCTTTTTCGTCAGAACAGCAAATACCCCTCACGGAGGGCAGGGAATTGGCGGCATGCCATCGAGGAAGAAATCAGATTATTATGGAGGAACAATTCCTTGGGTAAAATCAGGAGAACTCAACGGTCGATATATAACTTCCGTTGAAGAATACATAACGGAAGAAGCTGTAGAGAACTCAAGTCAATGAGCAGGGTGGTTTTCGGACCTGAAGATGGGCGGTATCCAAGGACCTGGCGGGATCTTGCAGGAATACAGGAGAGTCATGCAGGAAGAGTCCAAGGCTGAGAACTGGTGGCAGTTCTGGCGGAGAGGATAAGCATGCTAGAGGAACCACATAAACCACGGAATATATTCAAGAGAATCAGCCTTGGAATAATTGGTTTGACCTCTTTAATTATGGGTTCTTATATCGGATACGAGCTAATCTTTTGGATGTCCAACACCCCGATTCTTGGAGGGTCTTACTCATACAAATGGTATTTTATATCGGTTCTTCTCTTTCTCATCGCTTGTTGGGTTGGCTTAGTTATTGTATTCATAATTTTTGCATACCCCTTTCTAAAATCCGCAATAATAATGTCACCGCTAGATGTTGACTTGGTAAAAAGAAGTGGTGCATATATTATTATGGCATTAATATTGTTAGCCGTTATGTGGATATTACCTCGATACGTTGCTTGGGATCCTCACCTGGGGGAAGGCATAAGTAAAGATAATTTTTCCTTTGCTATAACAGGTATAAAAGCTACAGATGATATTAAATATATTAATAATTGTGATGATAAAGAAAATGATATGAATGGGTGGAAATTTGTAATATTAAATTATATTATACATAATAAGGGAAAAAATCCTATATTTGTCTACCCAGAATCG
>CAZRMB010000443.1:0-2165 GCA_964600925.1 uncultured Syntrophomonas sp. | reverse complement strand
TCGGTCCAAGGTTGTTTCCTAAGCTTGGCAAGGGAAAACAATCGGCGGCAAAAGCGCAAATTGAACTACTCGGTCAGGGACTGGATCAATTCCGGTTAGATGTGGGAAGATATCCGACAACTCAGGAATCTCTCAACGTTCTCGTTGCCAATGCGAATATTGAAAAATGGGACGGACCATATTTAAAGAAGGGACTGCCCAATGATCCGTGGGGTCATCCATATCATTACCAATGTCCGGGGGCGCATGGCGAATATGATCTGCTATCTTATGGACGTGATGGAGCGCAAGGCGGTGAAGGTGAAGATAAAGATATTGGAAACTGGGAATAATAAGATAATTCATATGAAAAAAATAGCAGCTATTTTTTTTATGTTGTTTTTTATCGGACCGTCAACGCTTCCGGCCGGTATTACGCATACGGTCTTACCGGCTAATACGGCAGCGTCCGGCAGTGCGGCTGTTCAAAACGCCGCCGGTATACAAAAATCCGTTGCCCAGGTAACATCAAATAGCCAACCTCAGGCTGTTGTGCCGCCGGCGCAAAATGTTTTGCCTCCGCAAAAGGCTTCATCTAATCAGCCGGAGTTGCCGGTGAAGGTCCCGGCGGCATTACAGAAAAATCCATTGCCGTCCAATCCGGTTGTGCCGCCAAATCCCCCCAAGATAGATACCAAACCGGGTGCAGTTTCCGGCGAGCCCGGCAAATCCGCGGAGGCATCAACATCTTCTGGGCCGCAATCCGTGCGATCAACCATCCCGCCCAGACCACGCTTTCTTTCGCAGGGTCATGTAAGCTTGAACTTTGATGATGCCGATATTTACTCCGTTATCCAGACGGTTTTCGGCGAGATATTAAGAGTTAATTACATCATCGATGCCCGTGTTAAAGGCAGAGTGACTTTTCGATCCGTCTCCCCGGTTGCCAGAGAAAAGGTATTGCCCTTGATGGAGGTCATTCTAAAGTTAAACGGGGCTGCAATAGTCGAGGATGGAGAACTTTACAGGATTGTTCCCTCGGAATTGAAAGATAAAAAAGGCATCAGGGTTTTCATTTACCACGTACAGAATGCCAAGGCGAAAGATATTACGAGCATGCTGCAGCAGTTATTTTTGGGAGGGAGGTCACATACAACCGATGGCAGCGCCAAGTCAATCTCGGAATCGACGTCTCTCTCTGCGGCTTCATCGGCGCAATTTTCCAAAGCTGTTGTGGCCGGCAACCGACAGAGCGGCGTCGAAGGAATTTTGTCTGACGAAGTTAAAATATTCGCTGACGAAAAATTAAATTCAGTGGTGATTTTGGGCACGCGCGAAGATTACGAAATAATCAAGCAGACTATCACTGAACTGGATATAATCCCGAGACAGGTATTGATCGAAGGCACCATCGCCTCCATTCAATTAACGGATAAAATGAGTTTAGGTCTGGCCTGGTCTCTCAAGACAAATTTTTCCGCTTTTGGTCTTGATAAGCTTCATATATCATTTAATCCCACGTCATTACAAGTTGATCCCACAGCACCCACGACCGACGGCCTGAATATAATCGGCGTAGACTCCAGCGCCACGGTGCGGGCGGTAATTAATGCCCTGGCCTCGGATTCCAAAGCCAAACTTATGGCTGCGCCGCACATCATGGTTTCCGATAACAATGAAGCCAGAATTCAGGTTGGCCAGCAGGTGCCCATCGTTACTTCGGAAACTTATACGACGACTACGACCGTGCCCACGCGCACGATTCAGTATAAAGACATCGGCATCATCTTGAAAGTAAAGCCCCAGATCAATGACAGCGGGTTGATTAATCTGCAGATAGCGCAGGAAGTGTCAACTTACCGGACGATTAAATTATATGCCAATGAAGATCAAATTATTCTTGATAAGACGGAAGCCACGACCAATCTGGTTGTGAAAAACGGCCAAACCATTGTCATCGGCGGGCTGATTCGGGAAGATGATTCCAAAGCCAGAGAGGGCATTCCCTGGCTTTCGAAAATCCCCATACTCGGTTATCTGTTCGGCAATACCACGAAGGAAAATAATCGAACGGAGCTGGTTATCTTGTTGACACCTTATATTGTCAAAGATCAGCAGGACGTCGCTGCCTTAACCAATAAGTATGCTGATAAAATTACAGATATAAATATCAATAAAGAATTAAA
>CAZRMB010000442.1:0-2166 GCA_964600925.1 uncultured Syntrophomonas sp. | reverse complement strand
AAGAAAAATATTATTTGCCTTTGAAGACTGCCTTTCTGCCTTCCAGGAATGCATTCATTCCTTCCTTCTGATCTTCGGAACTGAAAAGCATGGACCAGGCAATTTGTTCTGCCCGGCAGCCTGCTTTGATATCATAGTTCATGGAGTTGTTGATGGAATTTTTGGCTTCACGTAATGCAATCGGGCTCTTCTTGGCAAGTTTCTTGGCAAACTTCAAAGCCTGTCCCATAACTTCTTCCGCCGGCACAACTATGTTGGCCAGACCGATGCGATAGGCTGTGGCAGCATCGAAGAAATCACCGGTCATGATATATTGTTTGGCAATATTCAGAGAAGTGATGCGGGGCAGACGCTGGGTTCCGCCTGCACCGGGGAAGATGCCCAGATTGATTTCCGGCAGTCCCAGCGTGCAGTTGTCGGCCATAATATGAATGTCACAGGCCATGACTGTTTCCAGGCCACCGCCCAGAGCCAGACCGCGTACTGCAGCAATCGTAGGTTTATGATTGTCTTCAATGGCAAACATGCATTCATGAACTTTGTCCAGGAAATCGCGGGCTTCAAAGGCACTGAATCCGCTCACAAATTTCAGGTCAGCTCCGGCAGCGAAAGCATTTTCGTTACCGCAGATGATGATGGCTTTTACCTCAGGATCCACGCTGAAAAAATTCAGAGCTTCAATAGACTCAATAAGCAGTTTGTAATTGACAGCGTTGAATGCTTTGGGGCGATTGAACTGAAGATAACCGATTCCTTCTTCTACCCAGGCCAGGATTGTTTCGTACTCAATTCCCTTGTAATTTTCCGCCATTAAAATACCCCCTCCCAAATTTAACAACATACAAAATTATGTAAATATATTACATACTAATATAACTCTAACATAATATAAATTGCTTTTGTACCATTTATTACTAATTTACATGTAAAGCAGAATAATTATTATCAGTTGTACTGAAAACTTAATTTCCCTTGAACGCTGCTTTACGTTTATTTAAAAACGCATTCATCCCTTCTTTTTGATCGTGGGTGGAAAAACACAGACCAAACACATCAGCTTCGATGGCCATGGCAGTATCAATATCGGTTTGCAGACCTTTGTTTATGGCGGTTTTGCACAGGCTTACGGCCACAGGAGCGTTGCTGATCATCTTTTGAGCAAGTTTCCTGGCCTCATCCATTAACGAATCTGCCGGGTACACATGGTTGACCAATCCAATACGGTAGGCTTCAGCGGCATCGATATTCATTCCGGTAAAGATTAATTCCTTGGCGGGACCTGCACCGATCAGGCGGGCCAACCGCTGGGTTCCTCCAAAACCGGGGGTAATACCAAGGCCGACTTCAGGCTGGCCGAAACGGGCTTTCTCTGAAGCCAGACGAATATCACAGGCCATAGCCAATTCACAGCCCCCGCCCAACGCAAAGCCATTAACGGCAGCAATGACTGGTATCGCCAGATTCTCAACAGCGGAAAAAACGGATTGTCCCAGGGCACCAAATTCTCTTCCCTGAATCGCGGTCAAATTTTCCATATACGCAATATCGGCCCCGGCCACAAAGGCTTTTTCTCCGGTACCGGTAATAATAAGAGCCTTGATATGATTATCTGCACTGATTTGCAGTACGGCAGCTTTAATTTCCTGCAGGGTATCATAGTTGAGAGCATTCATGGCCTGGGGGCGGTTGATAGTCAGAATAGCCAGGTCAATTTCCTCTTCCAGAATAATATTGCGGTACATTTTTATCTCTCCTCCCTTAATAAAGATAGCCGGCAGATAGTTTACAGAATTTTTCTGCAAATTCCACCTTATATACAAAATAACGGTTCCAACCTGTGAATGCAAATCAAATTATCTGACAAAAAAATCTATTTGAAGTTATGTACATGACTAATGGAAAAACTCTTCAACTTTGACTGACGGGTTTTATGGCAAAAAGGAAAACCGGTTAATTTTGTTGCCAAGCTGAATCAAGCAGGAAATATCGTGCAAAATGTCAAATAACAAAACATATTCGTGGTCTCACTGAAGTTTGATGAAAAGAAGGGGAGATGGTAATGAAAAGGAGAGCAGAGGAGCGGACTGGAACCATATTGATGCTGGTAATATTAGTGATTCTAATTGCTGCGCTGCCGTCCTGGGCGGGTGAAACACAGACCGGAGG
>CAZRMB010000441.1:0-2168 GCA_964600925.1 uncultured Syntrophomonas sp. | reverse complement strand
ACATGACCTTGTAAGCCATAATTTTTGATATGTCCTTTACCTTGGCTACATCAGCCGCAATATCCAATTCTGCTAATGCGTTAATCACATCTTTCTCCAGTTGATTGCATCTGGCACATCCGGATCCCAATACTTCGATTTTCATTTTATTGACCTCCTTTAAATTTTTATTTATTCTTTAACGCAATCTTTTTTTAAACAGTATTCCCCAACCACTTCAGGCATGCGCTTGCATTCATCAGCAAAATCTTTCATGCCCTCCAACGGCTGATCAATGTATTGCTGGAATTTTTCCATGGTATGAAATAATAACTCCCGGTTTAAACTACATATGTTGCGCTGCCCTTCCTTGCGCTCATTTACCAGCCCTGCATATTTTAATACTTTCAGATGCTGGGAAATACGCGGTTGACTGATCTGCATAACCTCTTCCAAATCACAGACACACAAATCCCGGACGGCCAGCAATTTTATAATCTTCAGCCGGGTGGGTTCTCCCAAAGCCTTGAAAACTGTTTCAAACACTATTCATCATCCCCTTGCCTCATTTATAGACCAAAGAAAACGGTAAAGCAGCGGTCCTGATTTATATCAAAAACTGGCCGATGGCATTGAAGGTATAGCCGATGATAATAATACCGACCGTCACCAACGAGAAAAATATTGCCAGCAAACGCGGTTTGACCACCTGTGACAGCATGATCAACGAAGGCAGCGACAGCGCGGTGACCCCCATCATAAAGGACAACACCGTTCCGATCCCCACGCCTTTGAAAACCAGCGCTTCAGCAATCGGCAGGGTTCCAAAAATATCAGCATACATAGGTATGCCAACGATAGTCGCAACTAAAACCGAATACCATTTATCCTGTCCAAGGACGGCAGATATTATTTCTTGCGGAATCCAGTTATGAATCAAGGCCCCGATACCTACCCCGATCAGAATGTAGATCCAAACCCGACGGACAATATCCATGACCTGTGCTTTGGAAAAGTACAAACGCTCCCGGGTGCTCATGGTTTCTGCCACATATTCCATCGATCCATCTCCATAAACGAAAGGCTGCACATAACCCTCCAGTTTCATTTTACTGATGATCGTGCCGGATACCACTGCCAGTATCAATCCGGCAAGAACATAGGCAATCGCAATCTTCCAGTTGAATATGCTGGCCAACAACAAAACAGAAGCCAGATCCACCAGCGGAGATGAAATCAAAAAGGAAAACGTCACTCCGAGCGGCAGTCCGGCACTGGTGAAGCCGATAAATAACGGAATGGATGAGCATGAACAAAAAGGGGTAATGGTGCCCAGCAAAGCCCCAAACAGGTTGGCCCAGAATCCTTTATACTTGCCGATGATTGCCCGGGTCCTCTCTGGAGGGAAAAAGCTTTGCACATAGGAGATGGTAAAAATCAAAAATCCCAGCAGGATAAATATTTTTATCACATCATAGATGAAAAAATGGATGCTGCCGCCCAGTCGGGTAGTGATATCCAAGTTAAATCCATTTTCCACCAGGTTCCTGATCAGATCGGACAGCCACTCCATCTTTAGCAATTGACTATTGAGCCATTGAAAAATTCCCATAACAATATCTCCTTTTTAAAAAACATTAGAAAATAATCATTTTGTTTTGCACTATAAATAAGTATATGCTTATATTATTATTATTTTTATTGTAAGTCAATGTTGAATGTGTTAAAAGAAGATATATGAGTAATCCTTGATTGGGAATTTAAATCATCAGGAGGTTCAGATGGATAAAAAAACCGTATTGTTTATTTGCACCCAGAATTCATCTCGTTCGCAGATGGCGGAAGGCCTCCTGCGGTCCATGTACGGAGATCACTTTGAAGTTTTCAGCGCGGGCACCAATCCCTTTAGGGTGAATCCCTTTGCAATTGCTGCCATGAAGAATGCGGGCATCGATATCCGCAGTCATCGTTCCAAAAGCATTGATGAATTTATCCATCAAGATATTGATTATGCCATCACAGTCTGCGACAGCGCCAAGGAAACCTGTCCTTATTTCCCAAATGCAAAAGTTTTGTTGCATCATAGTTTCAGTGATCCGGCGGCTGCAACCGGCAGTGAGGAAGAAATCCTGGCAGAATTCCAGCGGGTCCGGGATGAGATCAGGATGTGGCTTGTTAAAGAATTTGGC
>CAZRMB010000440.1:0-2169 GCA_964600925.1 uncultured Syntrophomonas sp. | reverse complement strand
GGGCGCCAACGATCCCTGTCCCTGTGAGCGCATTGGTGATGACACCGGTAAGAGTGGCGGCAGGAGCAGTTCCGGAGAGGAACAGAAAACAAGCCAACAGGAGCGCCGGCCACCAGGAGGCTGCGCTCCGGGAAGAAGGCCTATGAAATAACTTTTTCACTCCGGATGCCAAGTATAAAGGTATTTAACGAAAAATGAATTACCTTTGTTGCAAATTTACAGAAATAAGGGATTTGGGATTTTTTTAAGCTAAGACATTGATAAATTGATTTTTTTTATAACTTTGCACTCCCAATTTTCAGAATAAATCGCACCAATATGTACGCAATTGTTGAAATCGCAGGCCAGCAGTTCAAGGTGGAAAAGAACGATGAGATCTTTGTTCACCGCCTGGAAGCTGAGGTCGGGGCCAAGGTTGAATTCAACCAGGTCTTACTCGTAGATCAGAACGGGAAAGTCAGTGTCGGAAATCCTTTTGTAGAAGGCTCGAAGATCACGATCAAAGTGTTGGATAATACTGTTCGTGGTGACAAAGTGGTTGTTTTCAAGAAGAACAGAAGAAAAGGATACCAGAAAGAAACCGGTCATCGCCAGGATTTCAGCAAGATCCTGATCGAGAATATCACGGTCAAAGGCGCTGCGAAAGAAAAGAAAGTAAAAAAAGAAGAGGCTGAACCAGCCGCTGAATAAAATAACACTGAAAATAGTTGAATTATGGCACACAAAAAAGGAGCCGGAAGTTCGAGCAACGGTCGTGAATCACACAGCAAACGGTTAGGTGTTAAGATTTATGGCGGGCAGTTTGCCAAAGCCGGCAACATCATTGTTCGTCAGCGCGGTACCGTTCATAATCCCGGGCTGAATGTCGGCATAGGAAAAGATCATACGCTGTTTGCGCTTGTCGACGGCGTTGTCGAGTTTAAGAAACACATGAAAGATCGTTCGTTTGTATCGATCCTGCCGATAACAGAAGGGGCTAACTAAACCCTTTTCTGAAAAAATTATTACATCCCGGGCCATGCAAGTCCGGGATTTTTTATTAATCAATTTCCCTTGCTATTTAGTTATATCTTTGTCTGAAATTCTCAGTTCTCATGTTACAGATACAATTCATCAGGGACAATACTCAGGAAGTAATCCGGCGGCTGGCGATCAAAAATTTTGATGGCACAGTCATTATTACCGATATCCTCAGGGCCGACGATCACCGTAAAGACGTTCAAAAACGGCTCGATGACATCAATGCCGAGAGCAACAACCTGGCCCGCGAGATCGGGATCCTGTTCAAATCGGGAAAAGCAGCCGAAGCCAACACCCTGAAAGAGAAAACCGCTTCTCTCAAAACAAAAGCCAAAGAACTTGAATCGGAGATGGATGCAGCCCGTGCCACGCTGGATGACCTGCTGGTAAGGGTGCCGAACCTCCCCCACTCTTCCGTCCCTGCAGGTAAAACCGCGGAAGACAACGAAATCGTGCACAACGAAGGTCAGATGCCGGAGTTGGGAGAAGATGCCGTTCCGCACTGGGACCTCGCCGCGAAGTACGACATCATCGACTTCAACCTGGGGAACAAGATCACCGGGGCAGGTTTCCCTGTGTATAAAGGGAAAGGCGCCCGCCTGCAACGCTCGCTGATTAACTTCTTCCTCGATAAAGCCATTGAAGCCGGTTATACCGAGATTCAGCCTCCCCTGGCTGTCAATGCCGCCTCGGGCTATGGTACCGGACAGTTACCCGACAAAGACGGGCAAATGTACTACATCGGCCAGGATGAACTTTATCTCATCCCCACGGCGGAAGTGCCTGTGACCAACCTCTACCGCGATGTCATCTTAAAAGAAGAAGACCTGCCGGTGAAAAACGTGGCCTATTCCGCTTGCTTCCGTCGCGAAGCCGGTTCTTACGGAAAAGATGTACGCGGCTTGAACCGGCTGCATCAGTTCGATAAAGTAGAGATCGTGCAGATCAGAAAGGCGGAAGAATCATATACCACGCTGGAAGAGATGAAACAGCATGTCGCCGGTCTGCTTCGCCTCCTCAAGATACCTTTCCGCATCGTGAGGCTGTGTGGCGGTGACATGAGCTTCACCTCCGCCCTGACCTACGACTTTGAGGTATGGTCGGGAGCCCAGAAACGCTGGCTGGAGGTGAGTTCCGTATCGAACTTCG
>CAZRMB010000439.1:0-2171 GCA_964600925.1 uncultured Syntrophomonas sp. | reverse complement strand
AATATTTTATGGTGACCAAGCTAAGTCGCTTTTAGAATAAAGACAGCAAATAGCTGGGAGATTTTTGATAACCTAAAAGTTATATGATAAATTCTTCCAGTATGGTGGTCATTTTTTCACCTTCAGGCTTCATCCGGGGTAGTGTATGCGATTGTCTGAAAATATTGATCAGTGGGTCAAGGCGCTGTCCTTACTGGGCGCCGTTGTTGCCTTCGCCTGGGGCGTTATTCAGTTCGTTGCGAGCCAACACGCTCAAGAGGAAACACGGCGTATCGAAGCAACCAAGCCATTCCTCGAACGCCAGCTAAAGTTATACACGGAGGCAACTCAGGCTGCCGCCACCTTGGCCACTTCGAAGAATCGGCAAGAACTTGATGCTGCAACCAAAAAGTTCTGGTCGCTCTACTGGGGCGAATTGGCTCTGGTGGAGGATAAGCGTGTGGAAGCAGCGATGGTACAATTTGGCATCACACTTGATGCCGGCAGTTCCGGCCATGCACTTCAAAAAGATTCGCTTGCCCTCGCCCATGCATGCCGAGACTCCCTCGCGGAGTCATGGGGTGTCAAGCAATGGCGCAACCCGCATAAAGATCTCGGTAAGTGACGCCTAACTTCATTTCCTTCTAATGGACCGATGCAAGTTACGCTTGCGCGGGTCAGCCTCGGATCGTCCAGCCTTTTGAATCTTACTAGCCGAATGTTGTGATAAATTCAGAAGAAAAGATTGATACATAAAATTTCCGGAGCAGGTACTGCGAAAAGGAAGAAATAAAAACGCTTTTGGAAATTATTGGATATAAGGAAATAAGAAACCACGTAAAGAGTAGATTCTCTAAGGAGATTTTCGTGACGATCTTTCATAGCATCTATCGTGAGCCGGGAAAAGTGACGGTTGATGATAAGACCTGCTCGCAGTGCGGCTTGTGCACCGGTATATGTCCGGCAAAAGTATTGATAATAGAAGAAGGCAGGTTGCAGGTTTCGGACAAAAGCCTGTTCGGCTGCATCGCCTGCGCTCATTGCATGATGGTGTGCCCGACAGGAGCCATCACGGTGTCCGGCCGGGGAGAAAGGGCCAACGTAAATCAACTGGAAGCGCTTATGCGGGCGCGTCGCAGCGTCCGTCATTTTCGCGAAAGCCCGGTCGATCCCAAACTGGTCGAACGTGTTGTGGAGCTCGCGTCAACTGCTCCGATGGGTATTCCACCGTGGGATGTAGGCTGCGTAAGCGTGATCGGGCGCGAGGAAGTGCGAAGGGTTGCGGGTAAGATAATCAAAGGTTATGAAGGTTTTCTTCAGATTTTCAGGCCGTGGCTTCTGGCTGTGATGCGGCCGTTCATAGGAAAAATGAAATATGAAATTTTCGCCGGTTTTATCCATCCTCTGGCGCAGACATATGTCGATGAACACCGGAAAGGGCATGACAAACTCTTTTATGATGCGCCTGCCTTGCTGATCTTTCACCATTCTCCATACACTGATGTGCTTGATGCCGGAATCGCCTGCACTTATGCGATGCTGGCGGCGGAATCATTAGGACTCGGCAGCACAATAATCGGCGGGGCTCCGCCTATTTTACAGCGGAACCGGGCGTTGCGCAGGCGGTTGGGTATTCCGGATTCCAACACGCCGTCGGTTGCCTTGATTCTTGGACATCCGGCAGTTCGTTTTCATAAAACGATTCGCCGGCGTTTCGCCCATTTAAGTACTATCGATGCCGGGCAACTTAAGTAATCATGACAAAGAGATGCAGATTAGGGCGACGAGATTGAGAGACCGATGAATATCTTAAAATTATTTAATATTACCAAGCGACCAAAGGTTTACGAAACAGGTTCTTCTACGATGTGGACCGATCCGTACATATCAAAGCAACTACTCAAATATCATTTGGCTTCAGATAATGACATGGCAAGCAGAAGCATTGAAAAGATTCAACTAATCGTTGATTGGATACAGCAAATGCTTGGGAAAAATAATATTGATATTCTTGATCTGGGTTGTGGGCCGGGACTATATGCAGAAAGATTTGCCATCAAAGGGCACAAAGTTACGGGAATTGATTTTTCAGAAAATTCGATCAAGTATGCAAAAAAGAGTGCTGCAGAGAATAATCTGAATCACTACTGTCCGGAATAACCGGTAATTAAAATTTGTAACAATTTAATATA
>CAZRMB010000438.1:0-2174 GCA_964600925.1 uncultured Syntrophomonas sp. | reverse complement strand
CCCATTATGAAACGACCGCCCATGAAATCTGGGAGGATACCGAGGGCAAGGTCACCCATTTTGTTTCCGCGCTGGGCACCTCCGGAACCATCATGGGTGTAGGCATGGGATTAAAAGCCAAGAACCCAAATATACAGATCGTTGAAGCCCACCCGGTCCTGGGCCATTATATCCAGGGACTTAAAAATATGGAAGAAGCCATCGTTCCCGCCATCTACGACCCTGAGCAAATTGATCGCCGGGTCATGATCGAATCCGAAGCGGCTTTTGCCATGGCACGTGAAATTGTAGCCAAAGAAGGAATCTTCGTAGGCATGAGCAGCGGCGCATCCATGCTTGCCGCATTGGAATGCATCAAAGACATCGAGGAAGGCTTTGTCGTGGTATTATTTCCCGACCGCGGAGAAAAATACCTGAGTACCGGTCTATTTCAACTAGCCGACTGATAAGTATTTCGTGTTAATTTTGCAAATCGTAACTACAATAATGCAAAGAGGTTTCAGACCTAAATCTGAAACCCCTTTATTATTTCTGCCATAATAGCTTTTAAGTATCCGTTTATGATTTGTTTTTTAGTTATGCATGAGATTATACAGCACCTGCGCTATTTGCGCTCTGCTCACCACATCCATTGGAGCGAGCTCCCCTGCGTTGCCGTTGATTATACCCGTTTCCACCAACTTTATCATGGCCTCTTCAGCCCAGGGAGCTATCAGATCCGCATCTCGGAAATCCTCCATCGTCTTATCCGACGTTCCCGTTGGCAGTTTTTTCAGCATCTGCAAGGCATTATAAAGCAATGCCGCCATTTCCTGACGGGTAATTTTACAGTCCGGCGCAAACAGATTATCACCCACACCTTTGGCTATGCCTAAGCTTTTCACTGCCGCCAGATAACCTGTATAGTATGTGTTCCCCGCATCTGTAAAATTATCTTTTGGATTGGCATGCGGCGGTATGTTGTTGGCCCGCATAACCATAACCATAAACTGTGCTCTGGTTAGAGCTGCATCCGGCTGGTAAAAGTTATTGCCTGTACCGGTGGTTATTCCCCTTGCCGCTGCAAAGCTTACCGCCTGGCTATACCATGCATCATCAGCAACATCGGTGAAAGATATTTTGTTGTAGCCTACCGCATAAGTGGAAAAGTGGTCGGTTGCAAAGGCAATTGTGCCGCTGGCAGAATCGTATACACAGTTGCTGACCATTACCGGCTCTCCGGCCGAGTTAATGTAGTAAATAACAATTGCCTCCGTATCTTCCTCCTCTTTGGGCGTATAAGGCACCGATACGGTTACTTGCCCACCAAATTGGGTTATCGCTTTATCACTGCTGGCCACGTTAAATTCATACACTGGTCTGTCGCCGACAACTTGCCGGGCAGAGAGAGCAAGCGTGGCAGCATCCAGTCTGGACACGGCAACCTTTATGTCCTCTCCCGCTGCAGCATAAAGTGTTGTAAGCGCTTCCTGATCAAAAGTGAGCGATCCTGCCGGTGTAGATATTGACAAAGCCGCCATTCCTGCATCCCGGGCAGCGCCAAGCCCATCCTTGGGAAGGGTGGTTTCAACCGTTGATGTATCTGCCGAAGCTTGCACATCGATCTTAATCCCTGCGGATTTTTTTTCACCCTGAATAGATGCTTGATCAACCGCTTGGTTCACGGCAGCTTGTATCTGATCCACGCTCACTGACGCCTTTATTGTTCCGTCACTGCCGTTTGTGACTGCCGCCTTCATTATCGCTGTCACCATATTTCCAGCTTCAGAAGTTTCAGACCCGGAGGTACCTGCCGGGTTGCCGGCAGAACTACCTGAAGAAGAATGTCCTCCTCCAGAGACTACATTCACGGTGAAACTCTTGACCTTCATTGCCTCCTCGGGCAAGGTGTTCAAATTATCATCCCAGGAAAAACCTTTTTCGGACAGGTTCAACTGGTTTTCCGGCGGAAGTACATAGGCGGTAATCGTAGTTGTTCCTGCTTGTTTCGCATTTAACGTCACCTTATCCTGACTAAAATCAGCCACTTTAGTATTGCTTGAAGAATACTCCACTCGGGGCGTCGCCAGTTCTTCGCTATCGTATTCCAAAACGGGTATAATACTGGTCGTACTGCCTTGCTTGATGGTTATTGTATCGTCTATAAGGCTATCACCGTTTTTAAGTGCAAAGCT
>CAZRMB010000437.1:0-2189 GCA_964600925.1 uncultured Syntrophomonas sp. | reverse complement strand
GAAACAGGCAGTCTCGGCAAGGAAATAACCGACCTTCTCGCTTTAAAACTGGATCTGCCGGTTATCACCAGGGATCTGGTCATGAATCAATGGTTCCCTGAGATCGCTGACAAACACGAACTGCATATGCTCTCGGAAAGTCCGCGTTATTTTCTCAATGAATTTGCGCAGGGGATTACCTATGCAGCCTATCTGGAAAACCGATTGAAAGAATATGTTGCGCAGCAATCAGCAATTATTTTTGGCCTGGGCGCGCAAATCATTTTCGCCGGCCAACCTGGCGCCCTGCACGTTAAAATAATGGCTTCGCCGCAAGTCAGAAGCCAACGTCTAATGAAAAATCTCAACATGGGGGAAAAGGATGCGGAAAGATTTCTCGAATTGACCGACCGCAAGCACCGCCGCTATATTGCCACGATTTACGAGCGCGATTGGGCGGACCCCACCCACTATCATCTGATTCTCAATACCGATCATATCAGCGCCGAGGATGGGGCAGAGCTGCTGGCTTTCATGGCCCGCGATCTGCAAATAGGATCAAAGCTGCAGACCGCAGCGGAAAATGACCGTGAAGCCCGGTCGGTGGTCTTCAAACATCCTTCGGAAGAGGAATTTGCCACGATCCTTGACATGCACGATATCAAATGGGAATATGAACCGCGCACCTTTCCGGTACAATGGGATACAGAGGGCAATGTTACCCAGGCCTTCGCGCCGGATTTTTACCTGCCTCATTTTGATACCTATATTGAGTTGACCACCATGGAGCAAAAATACGTTTCCCAGAAGAAAAAAAAGGTCAAGCTGCTGCAGAAGCTGTATCCGAATATCAATATCAACATCGTTTTCAAACATGAATTTTATCAACTGGCGGAGAGATTTGGACTGCGCAAAGGGGAGGATGACTGATGAACACGCCTGGCCTGGGACGGATCATCTATACGGAAGAGCAAATACAGACCCGGCTCAGAGAAATAGCCGGGGAGATAAACCGGGACTATGCCGGGAAAAAACTGGTTATTGTCAGTGTACTGAAAGGCTCGATCTATTTTTTGGCTGATCTGACCAGACAACTCACCATG
Organism: uncultured Syntrophomonas sp.; assembly: GCA_964600925.1. Lineage (GTDB taxonomy): Bacteria > Bacillota > Syntrophomonadia > Syntrophomonadales > Syntrophomonadaceae > Syntrophomonas_B. Next base: position 1,107 of record CAZRMB010000437.1, on the reverse strand, counting down.
CCGCTCAGTATCGATTTTCTGTCCATGGCAGCATCACCGCCAGCCTCCAACCACGGCAGCGGGATTCGTTTTACCCGGAATCTGGATATAAACTTAAAAGACCGGCATGTGCTGTTGGTTGAAGATGTGATCGGCACCGGCCTGACCCTGGGGTATGTGATCCAGCACCTTGCGGATGCCGGCCCGGCCAGTTTCAAGATCTGCACTCTGCTGGATAATCCAGCCGGACGCATCCTGACCATAAAGATTGATTATCGCTGTTTTACCATGCCGGATATATTTCTGGTTGGCTATGGGCTGGACTACAAGGAAGAATATCGCAATCTCCCTTATATAGCCGAATACCACCGGCACTAAATTTTATCATTCGGCCAGGCATAAATCTCAGACCAGGATCATAGGAATTGCCTGACTTGCTATTTATACCGGCAAGGCAGATCTCTGATGTGATGGTCAGGCGAAAGCAGGGAACAAAATGGAACATAACGATAAAATCATCATAACCGGCAGCGGCAATGTAGCTTTCTATGTTTACAAGTTTGCCAGTCTGCTGGAGTATAACATTGTAATGATAGACAATGATGCGGAAATGCTGACCCCGGAAAGATTTCCGCTGGCGGGTGAGCTCATCCTGGGCGACATTGTTGAGAATATAAGTGGATACGATATCACCAGGGATGACAGCATCGTGATTGTGACCCGCCGTCATAAATTCGACGAGGCGGTGCTGAAGACGGTGATCTTTTCTCCAGCCAGATATATAGGGGTCCTCAGCAACAGACGTCAGGTCGGCAGTTATTTCAACAAATTGACCGCCATGGGCGTTGCCGACGAACGGATCGAAAAAGTTCACGCCCCTATCGGTCTTGATCTGGGCGGACAAAAGGCGGCTGAAATCGCGCTGTCGGTCGTGGCTGAAATCCAGGCAGTGAAATATAAGCGCTCGGGTGGCTTTATGCTGATCAAGGGGAGACACAGCGAAAAAGAGGAACGGGATGAACTGTTTTAAGTTGACAGTGGGGACGGTCCTTTTTGTCAACTTTTTCGGTAAAACTATCAACGAAAGTCTTGTCTGAGGTTTATGCATTAGCCCGCTTGGGGCCGGTC
>CAZRMB010000436.1:0-2190 GCA_964600925.1 uncultured Syntrophomonas sp. | reverse complement strand
TTTTATTTTTCAGATGACCGAATCTTTGTTCCACTCAAACTTCGCCTGGCGCGAGTTGCTGGAGATCCATCTTACGGTTACATTGCATCGAACTTTGTTGCCCGGGTGCTGCCGGCCAATAACAGCCACTGCCGGATTGACTTTATTAATGGGGAAAGTCTACCTGTTTTCAGCAATATAACCACTGCTCGCCTGGCTTTATACTTCGCAACAGAGATTCAAAAGAACTCCCTCCGGCGGGAAGCCGATCCTGATCAGGAGTTGCTGCAGGCATTTCATACTCTGCGCCGCTATATTACCACCGGAAAAACCAAATAGATTATTTATAATTTAAACAAATAATGATTTTACCGGGTATTGAATCATTACTTTTGAATTATAACCCCCTTAAATCGCCACTCAGAACCTCATATTTTTCAAATCTCCTCTCTAAAACCGAAAATCACCGCTTCGATATAATAAATCAAATTATATAAGCTGAATTCAGGGTCCCCGATGAATTGGACCACTATATAGAAAGGAGTGGGATGAATGGCTGTAACTACTACCCCCTTAAGCAGCAATCTGCTCGTGCTGGTGGAAAACGATGGAGCTACCGGCAATCTTACCCGCAAATACGCAGACGTGAAGAATGATGCCACCGATCAGGACGTTTTTGACGTTGGTACTTCACTGGCTGGCTTGCAGTCAAGAACTCTGTCCGCAATCAACCGTACTAAGGTTTACGAAATCGAAGCATCGGCATAATCGCTGCATGCTAATTAATCTGAAAGGAGGACTCTGAAAATGGCGAGAGTACTAGAGATGACATTTAACACTGAACTTGGAAATTCCAAAACAATGCGTGTCATCGATGCGAAAGATCCCCTGAGCAATATGGAGGTAGTCGCTGTAATGGATGCAATAATTGCTAAAAATATTTTTTCAAGTACCGGCGGCGATCTGACCGGCAAGATCAAAGCTCAGATTGTGACCACCACTGCTTCTGAGGTTGCACTGGTCTAATCCCCAATATGATAAATAAACCGGATCATGGTGCGCCCTGGTCCGGTTTTTTAGAAAGGAGGGGCGCAGATGGATGAAATGCTCAAAATGATAGGTAATCTTGGCTTTCCCATAGCAGTGGCTGCATATCTCCTAGTAAGAATGGAACAGCGCATGGACTCTCTGACCTCAGCGATCGGTGAACTGCGCGAGGCTATTTTGATGATGCCCAAAGAAACAGCATCCTCTGCGTTGACCTCCGGACGGTCGGGCGGATCCACACCAGCCTGATCAAAGGACTTGCAGTAGGAGGAAAATTTCATGCAGATTATTGAAACCGGCTTGCAGTTTGAAGGGCTGCGGCCCAGGAATTCAACCAGCCTGATTGTATTGCATCATTCAGACAGCAAGGACGTGCCGGCTGCAGAAATCTACGCTTGGCATCTAGCGCGCGGCTGGGCCGGGATCGGGTACCACTTTGTGATCAGGAAAGACGGAAGTATTGAACGCGGCCGCCCCCAGGACATGATTGGCGCGCATGCCGGCCCCGGGGTAAACGGGCACAGTATTGGAATTTGCTTGTGCGGTAATTTTATGAAAGAAATGCCGAGTGATGCCCAAATGATGTCACTGGTAGGACTTGTCGCCTGGCTGAAAAATATTTATAGAGCGTCAACTGGTGACGTTGAAATAAAACTGCACCGCCAGGTGGCGGCTACAAATTGTCCGGGGATATTGTTCCCTGTGCAACAATTTGAAAGCCGGCTGCAGCAGGCGGTTAATAACAAGGGAGATGCGAGTATGGAAGACTGGAAAACAAAAATAATGCAGCAAGCAAAAGCTGCCGGCCTGATCCAGGAGGATCATCAGCCCGACGATCCGGCACCAAAATGGTTTGTCTTAACCGTGGCTCTGAATGCCATTAATTTTATAAATAATGGAGGGAAAGTGCATGAAGAATAAGGCGAAAGATAAGCAAAAGAGAATGACGCTTGCGGAATTCGTTCCCTGGCTGTATGAAAAAACCGGGGCGGAAATTATTAATAATTCAAGCCGGACGGACTGTGTTGTCAGTATTGACCACATTGAATCCGGATGCTTCGCTGCTCTCTATGTCAGAACCTCGGATCAGGGACTGGCAGTCTTTGAATTGCCCGGCTGTTTTAAAAATAAGGATGATGCATGGTTGGCACTGTCTGATGATGC
>CAZRMB010000435.1:0-2193 GCA_964600925.1 uncultured Syntrophomonas sp. | reverse complement strand
CAGTATCTGGTGCCCTATTTTATTTCCGCCCATCCGGGCAGTGAGCTGAATGATACCATTGAATTGGCGGAATTTGTCCGCGACAATCTGCAGTATTATCCTGAACAGGTGCAGAATTTTACACCCACTCCGATGACAATAGCCACCTGCATGTACCACACCGGTCTGGACCCGTCCAACAAACGGAAAGTATATATACCCAGGCACAGCCGGGAACGCAGATGGCAGCGGGCTTTACTGCAATACCGCGATCCCCGCAACCGCAATTTGGTCAGGGAAGCCCTGCAAAGCTGCGGACGGGTGGACCTGATCAACAGCTCGCCGCAGGGCTTGCTGGCCCGGACGGAGAAAAATCATGGCGTACAACAAACTGACAGGAAGCAAACCAACGCAGGAAAAAAACATGGAAAAGCAAAGGAGCCAATCAATGCAGGCAGAAAAAACCGAAAAAGCAATTCTGGTCGGGGCAGATCTGGGCCGCAGGGCTGATATCAACTTTAATGATTCGCTGGAGGAGCTAAAAGGTTTGACCGAAGCAGCCGGCGCAGAAGTGATTGCCACAATCGTGCAGGCCCGGGAGCGGATCCATAATGCCACCTATATCGGCAGCGGCAAATTGCAGGAATTGAAACATCTGGCGGTTGAGCTGGAACCGGATCTGATCATATTTGACCGGGAATTGTCGCCGGTACAGCTGCGCAATCTGGAAAAAGAACTGGAGTTCAAGGTAATCGACCGCACCATGCTGATTCTGGACATTTTCAGTCAACGGGCCCGCTCCAATGAAGGGAAACTGCAGGTCGAACTGGCACTGCTGGAGTATCGCTTGCCGCGACTGACTGGCCAGGGTGCGGCCATGAGCCGTCTGGGTGCCGGGATAGGGACGCGCGGGGCCGGGGAACAGAAGCTGGAATTGGACCGGCGCTATCTCCGCCAGCGCATCCAGGAGATCAAAAAAAAGCTGGACAAGGTGCAGACCACCCGAAACTTGCAGCGCAAGCAACGCCACCGCGCCGGCATGAAGATCGTCTCGCTGGTTGGGTATACCAACGCCGGCAAGTCAACCTTGTTCAATACGATTTGCCGGTCGTCGCATCGCAGCGGCGCCATGCAGGTGGAAGCTGACGACAGATTGTTTCAGACCCTGGATACGACTATCCGAAAAGTTTACCTGCCTTCCCGCCGGGAAATCCTGTTGACAGATACGGTCGGCTTTATTCAGAACCTGCCCCATCATTTAATGGCTGCCTTCCGCTCTACCCTGGAAGAGGCGGTGGATGCAGATCTGCTGCTGCATGTAGTTGATGCGTCAGATCCCAATGTCTTTGATAAAATAGCGGTGGTGGAAGATGTGCTAAAGGATTTGGGAGCCGATGAAGAAAGAATCCTGACGGTTTTCAACAAAGCTGACCGGATGGACGATGCGCCCCCGCCCGGTAAACGCAGCCTCATCATATCTGCACTGACCGGACAGGGGATTGATGCTCTACTGGATCGATTGGAGTTGTTATTTGACCAGCATGATGACCGCTAATTCATGAGGCGGCGATGTTCAACCATCACACAGCAATCCTCAACCAAATCAGCGCCGGCATCATTGATCCGGTTTTTGTCCCCGGGGCAGGTCAGACCCATCTGTAACCAGACCGCCTTGGGGTTTATTTTTAAAGCTTCCTCGACAACCGCATCAATATCTGACTGACGACGGAAAACATCCACCAGATCAACTTTAAATGGGATGGAAGTCAGATCCGGGTAGGCTTTCTCCCCCAATACTTCTTTGAGATTCGGATTGACCGGTACGATCTTATATCCGTTTTCTTTTAAATATTTACCGATTCGATGACTGGCCCGTTGCGGATCATCGGACAAGCCAACGATCGCTACTGTTTTACAGTCGGCAAGCACTTTACGTTTTGTTTCATCTGATCCTGCCATGATTTCATTCCTCCTACGATTAGTTTTTGCAGCAACCTTATATTACTCATAATCATATCCTTTTATTTGCCGGGAATGAAGCAAAAAAATTCATAGACGGCAGGGGAACTGGGGAGTAGAATAAAAATGGTTTCATACAGCATTGTAATAAGAGAGGTTTAATCATATGACATGGCTTAATAGTAAAAAAAGAATCTATGCGGTACTGGTGGCGGTTTTTCTGCTTACTTTTGCCATCGGCTCGCTGGCCGGGGG
>CAZRMB010000434.1:0-2197 GCA_964600925.1 uncultured Syntrophomonas sp. | reverse complement strand
GCGCCGGAATAAATTTCAGAGCCTGAGATGGTTTCACGTCCTGTACTGCCCTGAGTCGGCATATTTCTTCAAGTGGAGTCAATATATCCGCGTTATTTTCTTGTTTAATCAGCCAGTCAAAAATTTTACCGGTATTTTTCTCCGTCACATATGCGGCGGGATTGGAAAAACGGCCTTGATTTTTTGAGGCACTAATCAGTTCGAGATTTTCATGGTTACTTAAAGCAAAAGTTTGCCACTTCGCCAATATTTGTTGCTTTTTATCATGCAATTGTTTATACATCGATAACTCCATTCGTATTCACTCCCGCTTTTAAATGGAAAGATTTATTTATCGGGGAAGGGCAGCATTTTACAACATAATACTGTCCTTCCCTGTTTGTTTAATCAGGAGCACCAACTTTGCCTTTTAAGGCTACAAACGTTGTTGTAATGTACAGGTATTCCACTTTGTCTTCGATTGCCAGTTCTTTGACGGCCAGATCCACGTCACTCTTCACTTCACCGATAGCCTTGGCAATATCTTTGCTTTTGGCTTTTTCGATTGTATCCAAGTAAGCCAGAACTTTTTCTTTGATTTCCGGATTGGCTGGTCCTTTTTCCATCACTATTCCTTCTCTCTTTTTAATTTAGAGGATTGGAAAAGATTTCGTTCCAGGCTCTGGTGCAGACTAATATTTGAAAGCTGCGCTGGTCCGGAATGTTTCACGGGAGAAAATATAATCATCAATACATTTGTCAGAGAACGGTATGTTGGCAAGTGTAAAGAATCTTTCCCAACCGATACGTTCAACCCATTCACCCACACGTTCACCCCTGCGTGCATGTCTCATCCAGGTTTCAACTATATTTCTGACCGCTTCCACTGTTTCCGGCCAGCGTGGCGGGTTATTGGGCAGGAACGGAATGACCAGGCGCGAGAACATCGGCGCAGTACGGGCATTGGATACCTTGCCGCCAATCAAAATGGCAATCCCGTCATTGACCGGATCAAGCACCTGCATGCCGGGTGACATGGTATAGCAGTTGCCGCAATACATGCAGCGTTCGTCATTAACAATAACACTCTTGTTTTTGGGATCCGGACGAATCGCGCCGGTGGGGCAGCTGGCTACCAGGGTCGGAATCTCAGTGCCTTTTTGGATAATGTCATGATGGATGACCGGTGGCGTTCTGTGCACACCTAATATGGCAATATCACTGCAATGTACGGCACCGCACATATTCAGACAGCAAGCCATGGCAACTCTCAGTCTGGCCGGCAGGTCATCACGTTTAAAGTATTCAAACAGATCATCCATAACTGCCTTAACGATTCCTGATGCATCTGTTGCCGGGGTATGGCAGTGTACCCACCCCTGGGTATGAACGATATTACTGAGTGATGCTCCCGTCCCACCGACTGGCAGGCCTTGGGCCTCGCAGGCAGCGATCAGGGGTTCTATCTGACTCTCATCATCGGTCAGAAACTCAATATTATTACGGCTGGTAAAACGCAGATATCCGTTGCAATATTTATCAGCCAAATCGCAGATATCGCGAATAAAATCAATACTGACCAGACGCGGTGAACCAACCCGGATGCTGTATAAAGCATCTCCTGATTTGGCTACGTGGCGCAATACACCAGGCTTTACATAATCATGGTACTTCCATTGTCCGTAGTTGTTCTTTATCACCGGCGGAAGGTTATTTCTATAATCGGGGGGGCCAATGTCTATCTTTGCCATCTGAAATCACCTCATTACATATTTTTATTGAACTCGCCATTGAACGCTTTTAAGCTCAATAGATCATTTATTTGCTTCCTTCTTCAAAATCTTCAGGCTGCCAAAATACATAAGGATTGGCTCGCGGGCGGAAGACCATCTGCGGTACCGGCGGAAGACCCACTTCTTTCAGGAATCTTGTCATTCCCACCCGGTAGATCAATTCGCCCAATCTCTCTCTGGTTTTGCCGTTTTCATCCCAGAAATCCCAGATGCGGCGGATCAGATCTTTAAATTCATCATAAGGTGCTTCCATTTTCATAAACGGAACGATGACCCAGGACATAAAGGCGGATTTATTGATCGTTGATTTGCCGCCCACCAGGATGGTGGCACCTCTGTCATTGCCTGGCTGGATGGCTTTGGGCATGACATTTATGCAATGCATGCAGCGGGAGCAATCTTCACCAATGACTGTCAATTCCTTC
>CAZRMB010000433.1:0-2209 GCA_964600925.1 uncultured Syntrophomonas sp. | reverse complement strand
CACCGGGTTCCTGATACAGGACGTAATCCGCAAATTTTTTCTTTTTTTTGTTACGTGATGACATATTGCCCCGGACGATTACAGGGCCGGGTGTTAAAGTGACTTCGCGGCGAATCTGATTGACAGGGTCCCAACCGGCATTTTTTATTGCGGGAGTTATGAACAAATCGCAAATGTCTGTTTCGCTGAGTTCTTTTTTTTTGATTTTATCCAAGACACAACCTTAAGCACTCATCTTAATAGTTTTAATGTGCAAGATCAATGAAGCGGATAATACAACTTACTCGTAACATTGCAAGGAAAAAACTACTGATAGTCAATGATTACAGGTGATTTGACAGGACATGGAGAAGATTCAATTCATCTGGGTGAAAATTTTGAGTCTTATATTAAGACAATTAACAAAGAAATACCCAAATTGGGTCAAGCCCTATTGTCCAGAAAGAAAATCAACAATGAAATTTAAAACTCTTAAAATAATTAGGATAAATATTACTAAATTGAAATAAAATGTTGTTACATTTTTAGGTTAATCTCTTGATTTGTTTGTAGAATACGTAATATTTAGCTGCTAATCCCTTTTTCTTTGTTCTTCCATACCACAGTATGAATCTTGCGGAATATTCTGTCATATTGGATTTAATATCCAAGGACACTATTTATAGAACCCCAAAAATTCTTTTTCAGTTAATTCCGCCGCTTTTATTAAAGCCTTTATCAGACCTTGCTTAATCGGTTTGCCCTTATGAACCGGGATAGACAGAATATATGGGTAGTTTTCCTTCGAAAGAATTACGTGGCTTCCGGACTGCCGCTCTACCTTCCAACCGGCTCGCTCAAAAGCCTTAATTACCTTATCTGGCTTCAAATTATGCAATTTGCTCATGAAGCCTTCACAATCCTTTTCTTCTTCTCTGACAGCACTTCGATGCAGCCTTTAATGGCGTCTTTGATCATATCAAGCGCTTCTTCAACAGTTTCGCCTTGAGACATACATCCAGGAATATCGGGGCATTCTACCCAAAGGCCTCCATCCTCCATGTCAGCATGTAGTATGACCATGTATTTTTTTTTCATTACAATGACCTCATAATTTTTGAAGTCATGAAGGGCTTTAACCTCGCCTTTTAATGAATCGATGATCGTGCCTAATGATACTGAAAAGACCAGTTGGCCGTTTTGCAAGGTGTCAATAATCTCTTTTGAATCTTTTGTAAGAACGAATATCGTCTCTCCATCCGTAAGGAACTTAAGGTCGGAAAGCGGATTCTCGATGTCCGGCATGTGCTTTTTCAGATAAGACACCGCTTTCCTAATTTTCTGTAAACTGATCCCCTTATCAAGTAATGTTTTCGCGACTCTCAGCCTGATGAGATCGTTGTAAGAATAAAGCCTGGAACTGCCGTAGCCCGTCGCTTCCTGCACAGAAGGCTTTATAAAATGATGCTTGTCCCAATAGTCAAGCTGCCTCTTAGTTACGCCGATTATCTTTGCTACGTTTTTGGTATTGAAATTCATAATTATCACCTACGAGAATTTATAAATACATTGATGTCTTTATAACTCCCTTCATGATTAATATCAACAAGATTTTTATGAGCAAACCTGGCTGGTTTGTGTTTGAAAATCTATCAACAAATAGCCGTCGACGGGGAACTGTTCGGCAAGGGGTAAGTCGTTTGTTCATGATCCGGAATGATGAAACCTTGTTCAAGCTGTGCACACCGGCCTTCTTTTTTTTAACCACAACATGGTTTTTTCATGCTGAATATTCATTGAAAAGCCCTTTTACTTAGTGTATGATAAAGGACGTTATCATTCATTAAATCATTATCCTGGGAGGGCTGCATGACCGGGGAAATTATTGCCGTAGGAAAAGAAAATAAAGGAGGGCTCCCGGCGCTTTTTGCCCCGGATCAAAGAACTGCCGAAAAGGTGCTGGAATTTTTTACCGTCAATATCCGAAATGCCCACACCCGCAGAGCATATGTCAAGGCTGCCGGTTATTTTGCCTCTTGGTGCCTCAATGAGGGCTTTACTGCTCTGGATGATGTGCGCCCTGTCCATGTGGCGGCTTATGTCGAGGATCTGCAAAAGAAATTAGCCGCTCCTTCAGTGAAACAACACCTGGCCGCCGTCCGCATGCTTTATGATTGGCTGGTTGTGGGCCAGGTAGTGCCGACTAATCCCGCCAGTGCCGTCCGGGGAC
>CAZRMB010000432.1:0-2210 GCA_964600925.1 uncultured Syntrophomonas sp. | reverse complement strand
GCATTGTAGATCGCGAGATCTTTAAAAAATTAGGCGACAACGGTTACCTTTGCACATGGGCTGATGAAAAATACGGCGGAGCAGGCGGAGATTTCCTTTATTCAGCCATCATTGTTGAAGAAATGGGCAGACAAGGTGTTCGGGGATGTTTTTCATGGTTGCATAGCGATATCGTAGGACCTTATCTGGATTCCTTTGGTACCGAAGAACAAAAAGAAAAATATTTACCCGGTTGCGTAAACGGCGACACCATCCTGGCAGTTGCCATGACTGAACCGGGAGCAGGTTCTGACCTCGCTTCCATGAGAGGTACCGCCGTTAAAGACGGTGATGAATATATTCTCAATGGTTCCAAAACCTTTATCTCCAATGGTATATTGGCTGACCTGGTAGTTGTAGCCATGAAAACAGACCCGAAAGCCGGCAATAAAGGCATTACCCTGTTCCTGGTTGAACGGGATACTCCTGGATTCGGACGCGGCAAACAGATCCCCAAAGTTGGTTTGCATGCTCAGGATACCGCTGAATTGTTCTTTGATAATTGCCGTATACCTGCCGCAAACGTACTGGGCGGAGAAAAAATGGTCAACCAAGGATTTAAATGCCTGATGCAGAAATTGCAGCAGGAAAGATTAATGGTTGCACTGATCAATCATGCTTCCGCGGAAAGAGCGCTGGCTTTAACTCTGGACTATGTTAAAGAAAGAAAACTTTTTGGAAAAGCCCTTTCAGAGTTCCAGAATACTGCATTTACCCTGGCAGAAATTGCCACTAAACTCCAACTGGGCAGAACCTTCCTGGATGCATTAGTATTGCAACACGCCAAACATGCTGATGTTGTTAAAGAAGTAAGCATGGCCAAATACTGGGTTGGTGAAAACGAAAATGAAGTTGTGGGAAAATGCCTGCAGTTATATGGCGGATATGGATTCTGCAAAGAATACGAAATCTCCAGACTGTTTACAGATGCCCGCGTTCAGACCATCTATGCCGGTACTTCCGAAGTTATGAAATTGATCATCAGCCGGACAATGGGTCTTGGTTAATAGTAAGCTATAAACCTATTCTTCATTTGGTCTTATAAAGGATCCATACTTTCGAGAGGAAGGAGGAGTATCAATGGAAGACGTATTATTCTCAAATGTAATTCTAAAAAAAGATGGTCACGTTGCGACCCTTATTGTTAACCGTCCCAAAGCATTAAATGCCCTCAACTGGGATACCACGGTTGACATTACGGCCGCTATAGAAAATGCCCGCGATGATGAAGACATCTATGTAATCATCATTGCCGGAGCTGGTGACAAAGCCTTCGTGGCCGGCGGTGATATCGCATATATGCAGAAACTAACTGCTCTGGAAGGACGTAAATTCGGACAGTTGGGACATAAAATGTGCCGGACAATTGAGAACATCGAAAAACCGGTCATCGCTGCCATTAACGGCTTCTGCCTGGGCGGCGGCTGTGAGCTGGCCATGGCCTGCGACTTCAGAATTTGCACAGACAAAAGCAAGTTCGGTCAACCCGAGGTTGGTTTAGGACTTACCGCAGGTTTTGGCGGAACCCAGCGCTTACCTCGCCTGGTTGGGAAAGGAATGGCTTTACAGATCCTTTACACCGGAGATAACTTCGATGCGCAGGAAGCATTAAGAATCGGGCTCGTTAATAAAGTAGTCAGCCCAGATAAATTAATGGATGAGGTCACGGCAATTGCCAACACCATCGCATCCAAAGGACCAAGAGCAGTTAATCTGACCAAGGCAGCCGTGAATGCAGGAATGGAAACCGATATTGACCGGGCACTGGCATTCGAGGCAGATATTTTTGGTATTTGCTTCTCAACGGCTGATCAAAAAGAAGGTATGACTGCTTTCCTGGAAAAACGCAAACCTAATTTTTCAGGAAAATAATTTTTGACTATGAATAATCTTTAGTCGAACGGTAGGCTTCTGATTATTCATTATAATGGCCACTGCCTCTTCACTTTTAGGTGCGACATATACTATTCATATTTTAAATATGATAGCGAGGCAAATTAATAATTACTGCTGCAGGAGTTGGCGGGCTCCTGCAGCAGTAAACGTGGCCCATGTTACAAACAAAGTTATGGTATAAAACAAGAATACCTAATAAATTTTAAAGGAGGTATTATCCATGGATCTTAAAGGAAAAACAGCTGTAATCACCGGTGGTGCTTCAGGCCTGGGCG
>CAZRMB010000431.1:0-2222 GCA_964600925.1 uncultured Syntrophomonas sp. | reverse complement strand
TTCCTGCAGACCTGAGGTGATTTCCGCCATGGTTGAAGTGGACAGACCCACCTTAACTTCGGTCAGTTTTTCCTCTCCGTTGCTGCTTTGCAATTTGACCATTTTTTTATTGCCCCGGTCAGTTATGGCCTGAAGGGGTAGCAACAGCACGTCTTTTTTGGAGGTAATCAATATTTCAGCATTTACGTTCATACCCGCTTTTAAATCGCCCGGATCATCCAACAGCAACAGCACATCAAAGGTCGAAACCCCGGAAGTAACTGTACCTTCCCCGGCAATTTCAGTTACTTCGGCGGTAAACATCTTGCCTTCAACCGCATCGCTGGTGATCCTGGCTGACTGTCCCGTTTTCACTTTCAGGATATCCAATTCGTCGACCGGAATGGTCACCTGTAAGGTATTCAGGCATGAAATGGTTACCAGATTGGATTGATTGTCGGTAACTTCTTCTCCTTCGGTTACATTAAGTGCAATGACCGTTCCCGATATGGGTGCATACAGTGTCCGTTTTTCCAGTTCCTTGTTTTGCTGCGCAAGGCTCAATTGTTTTTGTTTGATGGCAATTCTTTGATCATTGATCTGTTCGTCCAAATCACTGCTTTCCAGTTCTGCCAGGGTCTGACCTTTATCTACCCATTGTTTGGCAGTCACATAAAGCTTGGCAACGGTTCCGGCTGTTTTGGCCTGCACGTTGGCGGCGGACGGCCATTCCAGAGTAGTACCTTCAATCGCCGACAGGGTCCGGTTGGTAGTGTTAACTTTAACGGTAGTTATCTCAGTTCCGGAAGTCAGTCTTCCCGGATTGCTGACCGTGATTAAGGCGTCGCACATTCTATTGCCGCCGGCAACGTTAATAACGCTCACGCTGGTGACCGTTCCTTTTATGCTGGTCAGGTAATCCGCCACAAAAAGATCTGCTTCATCTCCTGTGTTGATAGTCAGATCAGTGCCCAGATTAAAGGAAGCCCGTGCCTGCATATGAGTCTGGTCCGTAATGGTAGTAAAAGATGAGCCTTTGCCGACATTGTCCCCTATGGAAGGCAGACTGTCACCCAAGACTCCTGAGGCAGTTGCCACGATCTTCAAATTATTCTTGTCTTTCTGCAGACTGGTCAGTTCCGCCTGGGCTTGCTGCAGATTTAGACGCGCTGACTGCACCTGGCTGTCATAACTGTCGTTATCAAAAGTCATGAGCAGATCGCCTTTTTCTACCTGCTGTCCTTCATTTACATAGAGTTTACTGATGGTCCCGGTACATTCAGAGGCGATTTCCTTGCGGTCGATCGCTTCGATGGTGCCGGATCCGCTAATGGTATCCTCGATATTGCCCTTTGTCACCGCAACAGATTTCATTTGCTGCAATGCTTCCTGTGAACTGCTTTTTTTATCAGCGATATAGTATCCCATTACAACCAGCAATACAATCACAGCAGCGATGATCATCAAATATTTTTTACTTACTTTGGAAGTAATATTTGTCAAGATGTCTTTCAAAAGATGATTCCCTCCTTATTAATTTATGAGTTATATACTTTGATCGCAGGGTGTTATGGATTTGAAATTTTATTGGTTCAATTAGCCTTACCAGGTACTATTATGAAGGTTTTTTATGAAGGAATGATGAAGAGTTCTTATAATTATACTTCATTATTCATAGGAAAGTGTTCTGCCCAGAATTTAGATATGTTAGAATATTATAATAGATTACATCGATACTGCACTCAATTTGCCTTTTATGTGTAATTATAGTTATATACTGGAAGGGATAAGACATAAATGAAAATAAAGTGTCTTAAGCAGTTATATGTAATCATCCTTTTGCTGATATTTCCTTTTAATAATGTTGCCTGCACAAATGATCAAACCACCATTACAAACCAAAACACCCCTAAGAAAATCATCGCATTCAGAATTACCTGGAAATCATATTCGGGACGCGGCGAAGCCATTCAAAAAATCGTTGATTTATACAATGAACAAAACGACAAAACATGCAAAATCAGTTTGCTCAGCGGCGATGAAGATCTTGCTGCCATTGAGAAATTGATGCACGAAAACCAGTCAGAAATAATTTATATGCTGCCCTATCGTTACGCACAGTATTTTGGAGGACTAGGATATCTGGCAGATATGTCAGGTTCCTTTGCGAAAGAGAGCAGCATTTTTTATCCGCAATTATTCCGGCTTGGTCAGGTCAATGGCTCAACCTATGGCATTCCCTG
>CAZRMB010000430.1:0-2222 GCA_964600925.1 uncultured Syntrophomonas sp. | reverse complement strand
TTAGCGAATGGTTTAGATAACAGATATAAAAAAATATTTTACATACGGTAAGTCTAGGGTAAAATATATCCAACAGTTTATTGGCAGGATGGGAAGCAGATGGAAAATATTAGACAGCGCATTGATAAACTGCGCCGGGAAATGCAGCTAAATAATATGGATGCTTTCCTGGTCACCAGTTCGGAAAATATCAGATATTTGTCCGGCTTTACCGGCGGAAGCGATGCCAAATTAATGGTGAGCCATGCCGAAAAATATATCATTACCGATTCCCGTTATTTCGAACAGGCTGCCATCGAATGTCCCGATTGGGAACTCGTCAAAGCATCTGCTGCCGGAACAGAGGGACTGGTCTCATTGACGGAAGGGCTCTCCAATCTGGGCTTTGAGAGCAACAATATAAGTTATGATGGTTATCTGCAGTTAAAAGATAAGTTGCAGCTGGATCTGCTGCCCGCCAGGAATCTGGTTGAAAAACTGCGTATTATAAAAGATGAAGATGAACTCGATAAATTAAGAATGGCTGCCCGGATCGGCGACCAGGTTTTTACTTCGATATGCCAGGTAATAAAGTCCGGCATGAGTGAAAAAGAAGTTGCCAACCTTATTGTGGCATTATTAAAAGATGGCGGATGCAGCAAGGAATCTTTTGACACCATAGCAGTAGCCGGCAAAAACGCTGCCCTGCCCCATGGACAGCCGGGTGACTATCGCCTCCAGCCGGGTGACATGCTGACCATGGATTTTGGCGGGATGTATCAGGGATATGCCGGCGACATGACCAGAACAGTTGTAATCAGCCAAGCATCCGCACAGCTGCGCAGCTATTATCTGCAGTTGCTGGAAGCTCAGGAATTGGGCGTCAGTTTGGTACAAGCCGGGATGGACGGCAAAGAGCTGGATCAAAAAGTACGCGATCATTTGCAAAAATATCAGCTGGACGCATATTTTGCTCACGGTACCGGCCATGGAGTGGGGCTTGAGATCCATGAAGCACCGCGATTGTCGCTATCAAGCAATGACGTTCTGGAAGAGAATATGGTGGTAACGGTGGAACCGGGGATATATATACCCGGCTGGGGAGGAATCCGCATCGAAGATACTGTAATCGTGAAGAAAGGGGGATGTGAAGTCATCACCCATTCAGATAAAAGCTTATTAATTATATGATGGAGGGATACGATGATCTCAGTTAATGACTTTAAAACCGGGGTGACGATTGTATTTGAGGATGTTGTTTATCAAGTAGTGGATTTTCAGCATGTCAAGCCCGGCAAAGGAGCCGCTTTTGTAAGAGCCAAACTAAAAAATGTCAAAACTGGTGGTTCGGTTGAAAAAACCTTCCGCGGCGGCGAAAAAGTTGCCCGGGCACATCTGGATAAAAGAGAGATGCAATATCTGTACAGCGATGGAGATGGTTTTGTCTGTATGGATAACGAGAACTATGAACAAATTACGATCGGCAAGGACGAGATTGGTGATGGTGCCAAGTGGCTGATGGAAAACATGACCATCGGTGTGCTGCTGTACAATGGCGAAATTATGGGTATCGAGCTGCCCAACTTCGTGGAGCTTACCGTAACCGAGACTGAACCGGGAATCAAAGGGGACACTGCTACCGGCGCCACTAAGAACGCCAAACTCGAAAGCGGAGCTGTAGTGCAGGTGCCGCTCTTTGTCAATGAAGGTGATCGACTGAGAATTGATACCCGTACCGGTCAATACATGGAAAGAGCATAACTTTCACGGAAGTTAATTTTATAATAACAAGTTTATTTCCTCCTTATTCTGTTCATAATATAGACAGTTTAAAAATAAGGAGGATTTTTATGTTGCGCGATATGTCTGAAAAAGTAAGCTATCTGCAGGGGTTAACCGAGGGAATGAATATTACCGAAAGCAGTCCTCAGGGCAAAATTATTTCCGGTATGCTGAATGTAATGAACGAGATGGCTGATGAGCTTAATCTCATGCAGCAGGATTTTGCTGAAATCAAGGAATATATCGAAAGCATCGATGACGATCTGTTTGAATTGGAAGAAACTGTTTTGGATGAAGAAGAGTTTACCCAAATTAAATGTCGCGGCTGCGGAGAAAAACTGCTGATTGAAAAAGATATTCTGGATGATGAAGATCACATCGAGGTCATCTGCCCGAGCTGCAATGAAGTCGTTTATATTAACGACGGCTCTTTTGATTTTTCTAACGACGATGCGGATGAT
>CAZRMB010000429.1:0-2224 GCA_964600925.1 uncultured Syntrophomonas sp. | reverse complement strand
AAATTTGATACCAGTGATCCTGACGGCAAATATATATACCTGGTTATGGACGGGACCCAATGGTACACAGCAACCATTGATTTTGTAGACTAGAATACCTCTTCCCCGGGGAGCGCAGCCGGATTGACGGCGCGCTCCCTTTTTGCGCTGCGCCGTGGGCGCAGTCAAACGGGGGTTATTTATCGGATTATAACCGCTCTACCGCCGGTTCATGATAAATTACGTCGTTTTCGTAAAAATGTTTGATCTGCTCCGGGTTGTAATCTAAGATATTGGCAAGCACGTCGTCGGTATGTTCGCCCAGCAACGGCCCACATCCCCGGATACAAGACGGAGTCTCCGACATTTTGATCGGGCTGTTGCAAAACTTCATCGGTCCCAGAAAGGGCTGATCCACTTCGATGAACATTTCCCGGGCTTTGACATGGGGATCGGTATCTACAATTTCCGGTATGGTCAGAACTCGCTGGCAGGCTACTCCATTCTCGGTCAGAAGTCTCTCAGCATCTCGTACCGAATCCTTGGACATGACCCACTCATCAATAAGCATATTAAGCCATAACCCATTTTTGCACCGGGTGTTTACATCAATCGTTCGAGGGTCTTCATTAAGCCACGCATATTCCTCGCCCATTGCGGCAACCAGTCCCGGCCACCGCGGTTCCTCCAAACATGCAATCGTGATCCGGCCATCCTTGCCCTGATAGGTACCAAAGGGAGCGTAGCTGTCATAATAACGGCCCATGGGAGGCGTATCTATCCTTTCTCCGACTGCCTGGGAAATCGTATACCAGGGAATATAACTTTCATTTACGGCTAAAAGACTGTCCATCATAGAAATGTCAATATTTTGTCCGCGGCCGTTTACTGTCCTGGAAAAAAGAGCTCCTACAATGGCAAGTGCAGCATTTGTGCCTGCCAAAACGTCCCCCGGAGAGATGGGAGAACCCTGAGGCACCGCATACATGGAGCTCAACCCTGAAGCCGCCTGGGCAATCGTATCGTACCCGGGCCTGTTGCTGTATGGTCCCCAGTGACCAAAACAGGAAATCGAGCAGTAGATGATGTCTTCCCGGAATTTTTTTACTGATTCATAGCCAAACCCAAGGCGCTCCATTGCTCCAGGTGTGTAGTTTTCAATAAACACATCAGCTTTTTGCGCTAATTTTGCTATGATCTCCTTGGCTTGCGGTTTTTTCAGATTCAGGGAGATGCTTTTCTTGCCTCTGTTTAGATTGATCGAGTACGAACTCTGTTCAACTCCGTCTACAGTTTTGGACAAAAGTAAATGCCTTTCATTAGCTCCGACCAGATATGGTTCAACTTTGATCACCGTGGCCCCCATATCAGCCAGTAACCGGGTTGCCAGCGGTCCGGAAAGAACCCAGGTAAAGTCGACGATTGTCACCCCATCCAAACACCCTGCCGGTAAACTGTCAAATTGATTCATTATCTTCAACTCCCTGAGCCTAAATTTTAATCGTAGTTTTAACTATAACCAATGCCCATGGAGTTGTCGATACTGGTGAATTATGTCATTCGCCAATCGCACGTTTGCCCTCCTGGGCAGTTGTAGTATGCACGCCTGCTTGCGCAACATACATAATTGTTTCGTCCGGTGAAGATAATAAAATAATCAAAACAAGAAATGGAGTTTTACAATGGTACTGGTCATTATCCGTACCCTGATTTTATTTGCCGCCACCGTCATATTTCTGCGCATCATGGGCAAAAGGCAGATCGGTCAGCTGCAGCCCTACGAGCTGGTGGTCATTATAATGATTTCCGAGCTGGCTGCCATTCCCATGCAGAATACCGGCGTACCGTTGTTAAACGGCTTGCTTCCTATTTTCATCCTGTTTACCAGTGAAGTGACCCTATCCTTTATAGCCATGAAAAGTGAACGGGCCCGCGGGGTGATTTGCGGTAAACCCAGTATATTAATTGAGAATGCCAGGATTATGGAAAAAGAGTTGCGCAGACTTCGTTACAACATCAACGACCTGTTGGAGCAACTGCGGGAAAAGGATGTTATTGATATCAGCAGTGTTGAGTATGCAATTTTGGAGACCGGCGGGCAGCTGAGTGTGATCCTGAAATCAGACCGAAGACCGTTGCAGCCAAAAGATATGAGCATCATTCCTCCGCAGGAAGGATTGCCGATTTCGTTTATTATTGACGGTCGTATTATTGAACATAACCTGATACTGAGGAACCTCAGCCT
>CAZRMB010000428.1:0-2227 GCA_964600925.1 uncultured Syntrophomonas sp. | reverse complement strand
TGGGAGGTTTTATTTATGAGTACCGGAGCAGTTATATTGACCGTATTGGTTATCCTGATAGGGATCGCGGGTATTTTTATACCTTACGTACCGGGGATACCGTTGATTTTCATTGCGATTCTGGCTTATGGCTGGTATGAAGGCTTTCATCAGATCACTGCCTATTATATAGGTGCCATGGCGGCATTGACCGTTCTAGCGCTGCTGGTCGATTATCTTTCCGCAACGATGGGCGCCAAACATTTCGGGTCCAGCAAGTACGGGATTTACGGAGCACTACTGGGTACGCTGCTGGGAATTATCATTTTTGCTCCGATCGGAATTTTCGTGGGGCCTTTCCTGGGAGCGATGGTTGGAGAAATGCTGTCCGGCAAGGATGCAAATACGGCGATGAAGATCTCGCTTGGAACGATTGCCGGTTTGTTCACAGGAATCGCATTTAATCTGGTGCTGGGACTGGTAATGCTAATATCTTTTTTGATCGTAATCTTTTAATTGCATGACCAGGATTTATGTGCTAACCTTAGCAAATCAGAAACAGCTAAATAGGGGGTATTAGCGTGAATAAAGAATACATTATGCAAAAATGCAAGGAAGAAAATGTTCAATTCATCAGACTACAGTTCACGGACATCCTGGGCGTATTCAAAGCCATTTCCATAACTGTCGATCAGCTTGAAAAGGCGCTGGATGGAGAGCTTATGTTTGATGGTTCTTCTATAGAAGGTTTTGTACGCATAGAAGAGTCGGATATGTATTTGCGTCCGGATCAGCAGACATTTGCTGTTTTACCCTGGAGCAGTCCGAAGTCAACCGGAAAAACAGCTCGCATTATCTGTGATATATATGATCCGGACGGTACTCCTTTTAAGGGAAGTCCGCGCTATATTCTTGCCAAAACCTTGCAGGAAGCCGCTGAAATGGGCTATACCATGCAGGTGGGACCGGAACCGGAGTTTTTCCTTTTTAATTTGGATGAAAACGGCCAGCCCACGCTGAAAACCAATGATAAAGCCAGCTATTTTGACCTGCCGCCGGTGGATATGGGAGAAGAAGCCCGCCGGGAGATGGTTGAAGTTCTGCAGACCCTGGGATTTGAAATCGAAGCTGCCCATCATGAAGTTGCCCCCGGTCAGCACGAAATTGATTTTAAGTATACCAACGCCCTGAAAACTGCCGACAATATCATGACATTCAGGGTAGCAGTTCGTATCGTTGCCCAGAACAATGGATTACATGCCACATTTATGCCCAAGCCTGTTTTCGGCATCGCCGGTTCAGGAATGCATATGCATTGTTCCTTGTTTAAAGACGGGCAGAACATATTCTACGATGCCAGCCGGGAAGACGGGCTCAGTGATACCTGTCGCTATTTTATCGGTGGTGTTATAAAACATGCCAGGGCGATTTGTGCCATAACAAATCCCACCGTAAATTCCTACAAACGTCTGGTACCAGGATACGAAGCGCCGGTCTATATTGCCTGGTCATATAAAAACCGCAGCCCGCTGATCAGGATTCCAGCCCGCCGCGGTATCGGTACCCGCATTGAAGTTCGCAATCCCGATCCCAGCTGCAATCCATATCTTGGACTGGCGGTAATTTTGAAAGCAGGTCTGGATGGAATCAAAGACCAGATCGCTCCGCCTGAACCGGTGGAACAGAACATTTTCGAAATGGATCTGGCTGCCCGTAAACAACAGGGAATCTTGTCCCTGCCGGAAAATCTATATGAAGCGCTGGACGAACTAAGCAAGGATGAAGTAATCAAAGAAGCTCTGGGAGAACACGTTTATTCTCGCTTTGTAGCTGCCAAGATGAAGGAATGGGAGAATTACAGTTCCCGGGTTTATGATTGGGAGATCGAAGAGTATCTGGCTAAGTTCTAAGGGCTTTAACAAGTAAACAAATTGGATTAAAACAGGCTGTGACAAAAACATTTATCATGGCCTGTTTTTGCGTCTTGATCTTCACTTCCGTCACCGGTCTGCTAAACGAAAGCGAATACCAGAGTTGTGTTAAATGCCGCTCCATCAGTGTATCTTGGCACGCCAACAGAACTGGTTTTTGCATCGTTTGCCGGATTTTAATGCTTTTTCTGTTATATATTAGAATTATAATAAGATTCAGATAAATTATAAGATGCTTGTTTGCAGGATAAATATGGTATACATTAATAAGGAATTATCAAAATTAATTGGCTAAAGGGTATTAAATCAATCATGAA
>CAZRMB010000427.1:0-2229 GCA_964600925.1 uncultured Syntrophomonas sp. | reverse complement strand
AATAACTTCGTGCCTGGCACGAAGTTATTTGTCGTCCAGGATAAAACGCCAGGCACAGAACCATTCATCGGGATGCTCATCCGGTGGACAGCCTACGCATTCGGTACGGATGCGGTCGTCAATCTCCCAGGCAAAGCGGCTGTATTCGACCAGACCGGCTGATTTGCAGGGATAATCTGCCAGCCCTTTGCGCTTGCGGGCTGACTGGACGCGGCAATCATTCATTTGAAAGACAATGCTATTTGGACTTTCTTCCACAATGGACTGTACATTTACCCGGGAATACATTCTAAAGGCCAGGGCTCTTTTTAGTCCTTCCAGGCCTGCTCTTTCCGGCAAGCCAAGAAAACTTTTGATCATACGTCCTTCCACCTGCGAAAAACGGTTCCAGCAGGAATCGTTGCAGCGTTTGGCGTCATTCATTCCGTACGTGTTTTCAATCGCCTGGAACCAGAGGCCATCCATGGCCAGCCAGTTCTTGCCCATTTCTCCAGCCAGTTCAGTCAGCTTTGCGGCGGGCAAATCGAGCAGGGGACGGGGAATGCCGTCTTTGACCTCAAAACCCAGTACTTTTCCCAGACGATCCATTTCCAGTTTGCTATATTGGGCGTTTACTTCTTCCAACATATCCAGGGCCCGTTTCATCCCCAACTGGTGCTCGGTTTCCCTAAACCAGAGGGTGCTGTGAACGGCCATGCGCTGGGACATATTAAGGATCAAACGGGACAGAGCCTCATTATCCAAATCCTTAATCTGCTGATAACCTTTGTCTTCTTTCATTATATATTACCTCCTGTTACAAACCCTATTGCCATATTTTAAATTTGTCCTAGGGTTTCAATCAACAATATAAATTTTATCATAAAAGACAATCAGCGAGAGGCAGAAAAAAGGCGTGAGTCAGAAGTTGTTTCTGACTCACAAATAATAAAATATTTGATCTGATCATCAGGGCATGAAAATACCGCCGTCACAATGAATGACCTGACCAGTAATGTACGAGGCTTCATCGCTGGCCAGGAAAAGACAAAGGTTGGCAACTTCTTCAGGAGTACCGGCCCGTCCCAGAGGGGTGATGATTTTCATTACCTCGCGTATATGTTCGGGAATACCCCAATACATATCGGACATGATCGTACCCGGAGCGATTGCATTCACGTTAATTCCTTTAGGACCCAGTTCTTTGGCCAGCGAACGGGTAAATCCGACCAGCGCTTCTTTACTGGCGGCGTAATTGGTCTGACCAACGTTGCCAAATCTACTGGCAGAAGATATATTAATGATTTTGCCATATCCTTTTTCCCGCATAATTGCCGCTACCGGCTGGGTCATATTGAAGGTACCTTTCATATTGACGTTCATGACCCGGTCCCAGTCTTCTTCAGCCATTTTATGCAGCATCACGTCTTTCAGGATGCCGGCATTGTTGACTAAAATATCTATCGTTCCAAATCGCTCGGCAGTTTTTTGCACCATATCCTTGATTGCATTCCGATCTGTCACATCGACCTGCAGACTGAGAACTTCTGCACCGCTTTTTTCAAGTTCGGAGGCTGTTTGCTTGATCAGATCTTCGTTTATATCACAGATGGTCAGACGGGCTCCTTCAGTTGCGAAACGTCTGGCGATACTGGCTCCAATGCCTTTGCCGGCACCGGTAACAAGAGCAGTTTTACCATTCAGACGCATAAAATCCCCTCCATTCATTTATTTATTTATGCATGGATCAATCCTGGCATGCTGCCGCTTCGGCTGCGACTTCCTGGCGCAGCAGTTTCTTTTCGATTTTTCCCAACATGGTCATGGGCAGCATATCCCGCAGAATGTATTGACGGGGGATCTTGTAACTGCTTAGCTGGTCCTTGAGGAATTCCTTAAGCTGATCAAGGTCAATGGTCTGGCCGGGCAGTGGGACAATATAAGCGCGTCCGATCTCACCGGAAACCTTGTGGGGGACGCCCACACAGGCACAAAGCATGACGCCCGGATACTTCATGATGGCATCTTCCACTTCCGCCGGGTAAACGTTGTAACCGTTGGTGATATAGATCTCCTTGGACCGGCCCACCATGTGAAGATTACCGTCTTCATCGATCAGACCCAGATCACCGGAGTAAAACCAGCCCTCATTGTCAAAAGATGATTTGGTCGCATCAGGCAGCATAAAGTATTCCTTGATGACCGAGGTACCGCGATAGGCTATTTCTCCAACCTGTCCCTGGGGAACTT
>CAZRMB010000426.1:0-2229 GCA_964600925.1 uncultured Syntrophomonas sp. | reverse complement strand
GGCAATACCTGTATTGCATTCAGGCTGCACATATCGCCCCTTTTATAATGCATGCAGGACTGTACCGAACAACCAATCTTCTGATCAACTTCCATTTATTTGCCCTCCTTATTTTACATTATCAAAATTGCTGCACAGTGTTTCATGATCGACTTTGCCGCGATCATTACATTCGGAAATTTTTATTGATTTTAACTCACAGCAGTTATCCTGTCCGTTGTGTTTGCAGTTATCTACCATACAGCTGATTTTTTGACTGGTCAATTTTGTTTCCTCCATTTCCTTTTCGTTTTTATTTTTGATATAAATTAGTTTGCACATAATAAAAATATTTATAAAAAAATTTTTTCTTTTGTTTCCATGACCAAACCCTGGAACAAAAACACCCGGCGGAGAAATCGTCCGTCGGGTGCAGAATACTTAATTTACAATTATAAAATCAACCGGGATCCGTTTTTTTTCAACCAATCCTTGCGTGCTTTGTAATCCGGCAATATGGCTGACACCTGATTCCAAAAGCTTTTCGAATGGTTAGGATGGATCAGATGGCACAGTTCATGGACGACAACGTAGTCAATCACCTCAGCCGGAGCCATCAGCAACCGCCAGTTAAAATTAAGGTTGCCTTTGCTGCTGCAGCTTCCCCATCTGGTCTTCTGGTTCCTGATCGTTACCCGGTTGGGACTTACATCCAGCAAGGACTGGTAATAATCAAGCCGTGCATTGATATGCTCAGCACCCATAACCCGGTACCACGCCTCCAGACCACCCCTGATGACAGCCCCATCAGCAACCGGAGTATCCATCAAAAACCGGCCTTCACTCAGCCTTACCGTCATTTTTTTAAGTTCCGGATTCACCTTCAGCTGCAGCGGATAATCATGACCCAGATACATGAAGGATTCCCCGTCTATATATTCCCTTTTCACTTCCTGCGCCATGGTTGATTTGATCTCTTGGAGATTTTTGATGATCCAATCGGCTTTACTGCTGACCATATTTCCAATTGTTCTGCGGTCGGTACCTTTTGGGGCATATACCTTGATATTGCCATTTGCATCGATTTTGATGGCCATTGTCCTACGTTTGCTGTAAACAACTTCAAATTCGATCAATTCAACGTTCTCATTCAGGGCCAGTTTCATTTTCATCGTAATTGTTCTCTCCTGCATCAATACCTGGCAGCCTTTCCTGCTGTAAATACATTCCCGCATAATGAATGACCTTCAGCACGTTGACCACTGCAGTCCCCCAGCCATATTCGCCGGAGAACTGATTTTTCCACACACTCGCTGCCAAGGATAAATATTTGTAATTCCCGGTTTCGTGGTACATGTCGTAATGAACAATACCCGTATGCAGAACTTCCAGAATATATTCCAACGTCTTTTCAAAATACTGCTTCTCTGCCTTGCCCGCAAAAGGATCACCCAGATCAAAATAAACTGAAAAAGGGCCAAGTTTGTGCGGAAGGCTGAAATTGAGCCAGGGTTGGTAATAAAATCCTCCGGCACAGTCGGGTAAATCAAAATGCAGTGCATATACACTGATCAAATGGTGTGAAATGCGGCGCAGATACCCCACCATATCATCACCATCAAAGTTCTCAGCCAGGTTGATCAGTTCTCTAACATTATCGGCAAATGCGGACAGTGGTTTGACCACCTGAAAATTACCGTTTGTTTCCTCAAACAGAACCGGGTAATTGTTGTTTGAGCGATAGTCAGACAGGTCTACATTGTTTTCTAGTAATCCAATGACATGTTCAGCCTCGTCAAGCTGATACTCGGGCACATAAATGTCCGAATAAATCATGGCATCGCCCGGATCCCCTTCGATTTCTGCAAAATCCCAATGGATATAGGGAACGTATCGACACAACTCAAGCATCATCTGTCTGGCCTTTTGATTGGTAAATCTGCCCGCGCTCACGTAATCCATATTCTCTCCCTCTGTCCGCTGGTTTATTATTAGACTTATCGTTTATTTCTATTTATTTCGTCTATTTCCTGCAACCAGTCTGCACATTACTCCCAAATTCGAGTTATGTTACTTCCGTTTCAAATCGATCTGCCGCCACCACAGCGTCTGATCAGCCATTCCCACGGACAAAGGTCCTTTTTACAAATTCATAAAAAAAGGATTTCCGCATTTACGAAAATCCTTATTTTCAAATGGTGGGCGATGACGGGCTCGAACCGCCGACATCCTGCTTGTAAGGCAGGCGCT
>CAZRMB010000425.1:0-2234 GCA_964600925.1 uncultured Syntrophomonas sp. | reverse complement strand
AAATAAACCCGAACGTGACCAGCATATTCGGGTTTAAGTACGACGATTTTAAGCTTGAAGGATACGATCCGTATCCCGGAATCAAGGCTCCTATTGCGGTTTAGGGGCTGGCGGCAATGCCGCCCGCCAAGATTGTTTCAGTCTTATTTTTTATAATTCAACGCTACCACTGCATCAATATCTGCACCAGGTGTTTCGCTGTTATCATTTGGTTTGTATGTCATGTCAAAAATGGCAATGTAACGGATATTGTTTGCCCCAAAATTCTTAAGGTCAATTGTTGTTTTGTCTCCGCTGTATTCTCCAAGGAAAACCCAGCTGCCGGGTTTCATATCAGAACTTCCTTTAACATAAAAAGGCTCGCTTGAAGCACCTGTATAAGAAGCTCCGCTTTCGTGCACAACCAGGTCGGGACCGTTGCCGTCTACAATATTAACACCCATATCGAGTATAATAAAGCCGCCGCCAAGTGAAACATCGTAAGATTTTTTATTCTTCGAAGAATTATTAGGCTCCTTCAGCGCCAGGTCCACATTTGAATTCTTATTGTTCATCCCGCCAATAAGGGAGCAAACAACCTTTGATGCATATTTCTGTGCAATCAGTTTTTGCGGATTCACATTTACCGCTGCGATAATGAATCCAACAACTAAAATGTAACTAAACTTTTTCATAATAAAGGGTTAATTAAAGGTTTTGATTCAGAACACTATTACAATATGAAATTACTAAAAAAATATTAATCACCACTAATCCTTCGGTTTTTGTGTTAACTTCTTTATTATTAACTACTTGTGGTGATTGACAGATGCGGAATAAACCCCTATATTTCAGATAATTAACACGAAAACCGAGGGATTAAAATTTTTCTCTTTTCCCCAAAACCTCAGCTTCCCTGTAGAATTTCCTGAAGTCGCCTCCAAGGCTGTCCAGCATACTTTGGAATTTTGGCACCATCGAGTAATATGTGTTTACCGGAACAAAAAAGGCGTTATTCATTTCGCCAAATCTCGGGCGGCCAATCTCGCCAACAAATGCCTTAAGCAGAGAGTCCTTTTTTTGCTCCATTGAGGCGGGGTCTATGCCGCTTTGATATAAGTCATTTAACCGGGAGCGGGCATCCAGCATTTTTGAATTAGTCGCATCCTGTTGCTCCCACATTTTTTCAGCTTCGGCAATCCTGTCCTCTCTGCCTGTTGATTTCAACCATCGCAAAACCCCTGCCCTCTCTACCGTAACAGCAAAACTTTCGTTAAAACGGGAATCCCCTTTTATGTATAGCTGCTGATGTGCCAGTTCATGAATAATGAGCCCTGCAAGGCGGATTTCATCCAGCCGCAAATGGGAGCTGAGCACCGGGTCGTCATACCATCCCAAAGTAGAGTATGCGCTTATCGGAGAAACATAAACATCATTTCCCTCTTCTTCTATCTTCTTTGCAAACTTAAGTGCCCCCTCTTTTGAAAAATACCCTCTGTAAACAACACGTCCCGCTATTGGAAAACTCCAGGTTATAGGCTCAACCGAAAATTTTGGGGTGGCGTATACATTCCAGCCCAGATACTCCTCTTTGATTTCCGAAAACCGCGTATAACTTTTGTTCCTTGGCAAACCCAGTTCTGCAGATGCAAATTCTCTCAGCTCCAGTATCATCCTGAGCTTGTCCCGGGACAAACTGTCCAGTTCTTTCTCCCTGATTATCTTTTCAATTGATACCCTGGAACTCATTACCCGGCAATGTCCCGTAACAGCCTGTGAAAGAAACGAAGCGGTACTGCATCCGTAAATGCTATTTAACATAATAATGTAAAAGAAGATTCTTAAGATTGCTCTGCCCCCACAGACCTCACGGCACCTGGCACGGCCCCCACTTGCACCCCCGAAGTCACGACCACCACCCCAGGGGTCATTTGGTACAGCTCTTATATACAGCACATTAGCCATTTTGACAATTTATATATTATTTTGAAAATCAGCACCGTACCAAATGACCCCTGGGGTGGAGTCTCCGGCCTTCAAGCAAATATACCTAAAATTGGCGTGGCACCAACACGAAGTTTTCCCCAGGGGAAATTTGTTAAAAAACTCATAACCAAGCACTTATTGGCCTTTACAAATTAAAGATAATGTGCTCAATATCTGATATATAACAAATTTCCCCTGGGGAAAAAGGGTGTGAATTAGCAACCCGAGGCAGGCTAAAGAGCCGGAGTAACGGTAATTGAACCCATATT
>CAZRMB010000424.1:0-2236 GCA_964600925.1 uncultured Syntrophomonas sp. | reverse complement strand
CAAGAAGGAGGAAGGCATGGCTATTCAAGATGAAATTCCCAAATCTCGAATCACTTTGAGGTATAAGACGGAAGTCCAGGGTAAACCTGAAGATATAACGCTCCCGCTGCGCCTGATGGTGACGGGTGATTTGTCATTAGGTAGTTCCAACGACCGCAAACTGGATCTGGATGAAAGACGGATGCGTACGCTGGATGGTACCAATCTCGATGCAGTGATGAAGGATATGGGTATGGCGCTGAAATTTGCGGTATCCAACAAAATAGATCCGGAAAATGCGGAGGAGATGGACGTCACTATTCCCATCGCCGGGATGAGATCTTTTTCTCCCGACCAGATAGCGAAATGCGTTCCTAAACTGAAAGGCATCCTGCAGGTAAAAAAACTCCTGGAGGAAGTCGTTTCCAACGTAGACAATCGAAAGGAATTCCGCAAACTGCTCAATGAACTGATGAGCAATGAAGAAGCTCTGAACAAAATGGCTGAGCAGCTGAAAGGTTATGAAAGTTTGAAATTGAATCTTGATAATAAGGCTAAGTAACAGGGGGCGTAATTATGGGCGACACACAATTAGAGAAAACCGAAGTAAAAACTGAAGAGCTCGATGTTAAACGATTCCTCTCCAGTATGCGTTTGAGCACCGATATAAAAGAACCAACCCCGATGATTCAGGATAATCTGCAAGTGGTAAAGGAAGACATCAGCGATGAAGACCGCTTTCTGTCGGGGATGGCGGCTCTGCTTTTGAATGTTGATATGTCAGCCAGGAGACTGGATAAGGGAAGCATTCAAGAATTGATTTCCAGGATAGATCATGCCGTGACGGCGCAAATCAACGAGATAATTCACCATGAAAAATTCAAGGCGATGGAAGCCACCTGGCGCTCCGTAAACGACCTTGTCCTGAACACGAATTTCAAGGCCGACATCATGATCGATCTGCTCGACGTCAGCAAAGAAGAGCTTTTTGAGGATTTCGAGGCTAATGCTGTTGACATTACCGGCAGCGCCCTCTTCAAAAAATCTTATATAGCCGAATATGATCAATACGGTGGAAAACCTTTCGGTTCCATTTTGGGCCTGTACGAGTTCGAAAATAAACCGGATGACATCTTCTGGCTGACAACCATGGGAAAAATCGCCGCGGCCAGCCACGCTCCGTTTATCGGTTCTGCATCGCCGAAATTCTTCGGTTGCAGCAGCATAGAGGAACTGGCTTCCATAAAAGACCTGGAAGGGCTCATGAATCATCCCAAATACGGTGCATGGAACAAGCTGCGCGACACGGAACAGGCGGCCTATATCGGCATGACACTGCCGCGTTATGTTACACGTCTGCCTTATGATCCCGAAATCAATCCCTGCCGGGAAATTACGTTTCAGGAAAAGGTGGTCGGCAACAACGACGACGATTATGTCTGGGGAAGCTCCACAATGCTCTTTGCCCAAAATATGGTGCGCTCCTTCGCGCAGAGCGGTTGGTGTCAATATTTACGAGGTCCTAAGGGCGGCGGTTTGATCACCGGTTTGCCGGTGCACACATTTAACATCCGCGGGGAAGAAGAGATAAAAATACCTGTCGAAATGGCCATTCCCGATTATCGGGAGCTGGAATTTGCCAATTCGGGATTCATGCCGGTCATATACAGGAAAGGCACGGCGGACGCATGTTTTTTCAGCTGCCAGTCCATTAAGAAGGCGAAGAAGTTCAAAGACCCTAAAGATTCGGAAAACGCACAACTGGTTACAAATCTTTCCTATACTTTTTCGATCACGCGGCTTGCCCATTATGTCAAATCAATTATGAGGGATAACATAGGCAGCAGCGCCGATGCGCAATACATTAAGAACACCCTGGAAAACTGGATTTTTCAGTATGTAACAACAGTTGTTGACCCGGACGAGCTTACCCTGCGGTACTATCCGTTTAAGGCTGCAACCGTTGAAGTAAACGAACGGCCGGGTATGGTGGGTTGGTACGATTGCAGCATTACTATTTTACCGCACATCCAGTTTGAAGGAATGGATTGTGAACTGAGGATGGATACGCGGTTGGGTGGTGCCTAAAAAAGTAATTTTTAAGTCTGAGTATTATTAGGAGGATTCATAATTATGGCAGAACTGAATTTTTATTGCAGTGCATCGCAGGGATTTAATTTCAAAAAAGATGAACAGGTTGTAGTCGGACATTTGTTGACCTGTAAAATCGGCGACCAGAAACTGGAAGCCGACATTA
>CAZRMB010000423.1:0-2238 GCA_964600925.1 uncultured Syntrophomonas sp. | reverse complement strand
TCCCGGGCCGGAGAGACAATGCCGCTGTCAATCGCCCCCATAAAAATTCCCAGCAATAAGATAAAAAATATGATACCCTTATTTTCAGATTTCATGAGATTATTCTCCTATGGTATTTTATAATCGCGGCTTGTTTTTTGGGTCTTGACTACTGTTAGTATTGGCCAATATGCTGATTAAATAAAATCAAAAATTGTTAATCCCAGATTGAAATGGTAAGTTATACTTGAATAGATTCTAAAGGTTGTGGCATACAAACCTTTCCGACTTTTATAATGCTATCTTGAAAGGAAAAGTGAATATGAGTAATTTTGAACATTTGCTGGCCCCTTTAAAAGTAAACTCCATGGAGATCCCCAACCGGGTGGTTATCCCGCCGATGGGTACAGGGTTGTCCAACCGGGATGGTACAGTCAGCGCTGCCAATCTGGCCTATTTTGAACGCCGGGTTAAAAGCGGTGCAGGTCTGGTGATCACCGAGATCATTTCCGTACATCCCAGTGGGACGGCCGGCCCCACCTCCCTCAGGATATATGATGACAGTTTTATCCCCGGCCTGGCCAAAATGGCGGAGATTGCTCATGCCCATGGCAGCAAGGTCGCCATGCAGCTTCATCACGCCGGCCGGGAGAGCATGTATATGTTGAAAAAAGGTGTTGCCATGGGCCCCTCTGCCCTGGCCAGTTTCGTTTACGGTATTAAACCACGCGAGATGAATATCGATGATATTCATGAAGTCATCGCTGCTTTTGGAACGGCCGCAGTTCGAGCCAAAGCAGCGGGTTTTGATGCAGTGGAAATCCATGGCGCCCACGGGTACTTGCTGGCCCAGTTCTTGTCGGCCAATTGCAATAAACGCCAGGATGAATACGGCGGAGATCTGCAAAAACGCGCCCGTTTTATTGTTGAGATCCTCCAGGAGGTACGCCGCCAGGTAGGCAATGATTTCCCCATATCATTGCGGGTTTCGGCTGAAGAAGCGATCAAGGGAGGCTGGACGGTCGAAGATATGCAGACCATCGTCCCGTTGTTTGTGGCGGCGGGGGCAGATATTATCCACGCCTCATTTGGTACCCACGGAAGCCCGGCCGGCATCACATCGGCCCCCATCGAA
This sequence comes from uncultured Syntrophomonas sp., assembly GCA_964600925.1. GTDB lineage: Bacteria > Bacillota > Syntrophomonadia > Syntrophomonadales > Syntrophomonadaceae > Syntrophomonas_B. Next base: position 1,124 of record CAZRMB010000423.1, on the reverse strand, counting down.
TATGCGCCGGGATTTAACAGTTACCTGGCTCAAAAAATCAAAGAAGTGGTTGACGTCCCGGTCATTGCCGTGGGACGTTTTACCGATCCTGCCCTGGCTGATGAAGTCATCGCCCGGGGAGATGCTGACATGGTAGCTTTCGGTCGTCAGACCCTGGCTGATCCTAATTTTCTTATCAATGCCCGGGAGGGTCACCCGCAAGATACGATCGAGTGCATTGCCTGCAACCAGGGCTGCATTGAAAGACTGATCTTTGAGCAAAAACCGATTCGCTGTGCGATCAATCCTGAGACCGGACAAGAACTGCTATATCCGGCTGAGCCCGCCCCAACTGGTCGTAATGTGTGGGTCATCGGCGCCGGACCGGGCGGCCTTACCGCTGCCTGCGAAGCTGCGCGTCTGGGACATAAAGTAAATTTATTTGAGGAAAACAATGCAACCGGCGGACAGGTCAGGCTGGCTGCCCAGGCTCCCTTTAAACAGGCCTACGGCAATTGGATCGGTAAATTAACTGCCAAAGCTGGAAAATTAGGCGTTGCAATCAACTCAGGAGTGCATATGACGGCCGATAAAATCATTGCCGGCAAACCTGACCTGGTTATCATGGCTACCGGCGGGGAAAATATGATCCCGGCGATCGACGGCATGAACCAGCCCAACGTCTGCTCAGCCTGGCAGATATTGAACGGGCAAGTGGAAGGCATGGCCCCCCTGCTGATCGTCGGCGGAGGATTGACCGGTCTGGAGACTGCAGATTACCTGGGTGCTCATGGCTGCCAGGACATCACTGTGGTTGAATCTCTGCCCCAATCTCCGGTTTCATTACTTAGATCCCATGGCTACATGCTCCATAAACGCCTGCAAAAGCAAGGAGTAAAGCAGCTATTCGGTGCGGAAGTACAAAAAATTGACGGTGAGTATGTAACCGTAAAAAACAATGAGCAGGAAACGGTAATGGGGCCGTTTAAACAAATCATCCTGGCGCTGGGGACCAAGCCGCGCAACGAGCTTGTCCTGCAAATGGAAAAAACGGGCATACCCTATACCATCGTAGGCGACGCCGAAAAAACCGGGCGTATTATTGAAGCAACCGAAAGCGGTGCCAACGCCGCCTGGAATATTTA
>CAZRMB010000422.1:0-2247 GCA_964600925.1 uncultured Syntrophomonas sp. | reverse complement strand
CGTTAAGGGATGGTGAGCGCAGAGTAAAAATTACCGTGCACATGGGAACCTGCGGTATTGCTTCCGGAGCCAGAGAAGTTCTGGACACGGTGCTTCAGGAAATAGATGAAGCCAAATCCACCGATGTTTATGTGACAACGTCGGGCTGCATGGGTCTTTGCAGCCGCGAACCGCTGGTTACCGTGGAAATAATAAACCAGGAACCGATTAAATACGAATATGTAAATCCCAGCAAAATGAGACAGATATTCAAACGGCATGTTTTGGAGGGAGAAATTCAAATGCCTTTCGTTCTGGCAAGAGGCGCTGAAATAATAAAGTAAAGTTATCGCCATCATGCTCATCAAATATCAGAGCATGATCACTTTTGAAGGAGGATGTTGACTAAATGAAAGTTTTTCGTTCACACTTACTAATTTGTGGAGGCACCGGCTGTCAATCTTCCGGCAGTCTTGCTGTAAAAAAGGCTTTATTAGAGGAAATCGATAAAAGAAGCCTCGCCGGTGAAATTAAAGTTGTGGAAACCGGCTGTAATGGATTTTGCGCCCTGGGACCCATCATGGTCGTTTATCCTGAAGGCATTATATATGTTTCAATTCAAGTAAGCGACATTCCCGATCTGGTGGAAGAGCACCTGATCAAAGGAAGAGTTTTAGAACGTCTTTTATATCGGGTACCGGATACCGACGAAATCATTCCTACAATGCAGGATATTCCTTTCTTTGCCCTCCAGGAATTGCGCGTATTGCGGAACCGTGGCTTAATTGATCCGGAAAAACTGGAAGAGTATATCGCCCGGGACGGCTATGCCGGTATGGCCAAAGCATTAACCGAAATGACACCGGAGCAAATCGTCCAGGAAATGCTGGATTCCGGCCTGCGTGGCCGTGGTGGTGCAGGATTCCCCACCGGCATGAAATGGAAATTTGCCGCCCAGTCCAAAAACGACATAAAATACGTTTTATGTAACGCTGACGAAGGCGACCCCGGCGCGTTCATGGACAGAAGCGTATTGGAAGCCGATCCCCATGCCGTTCTCGAAGGAATGGTGATCGCAGCCAAAGCTATCGGCTCTCATCAGGGATACATATACTGCCGCGCCGAATATCCCCTGGCAATTCATCGTTTAACTATAGCTATCGCCCAGGCTAAGGAAGCAGGTCTGCTGGGCGATAACATTTTAGGTACAGGCTTTAATTTCCATCTGGAAATCTATCAGGGAGCAGGCGCATTTGTCTGCGGTGAAGAAACAGCGCTGATGACTTCCATTGAAGGTAAACGAGGCATGCCGCGCCCCCGTCCGCCCTTCCCCGCCGTTGCCGGTCTGTGGCAAAAGCCCAGCATTCTGAATAACGTGGAAACGCTGGCCAATGTCGGTCAGATTATTTTACGCGGTGCCAAGTGGGCTGCGTCTATCGGCACTGACAAGAGCAAGGGAACAAAAGTTTTCGCCTTGACCGGAGATGTAAGCAATGTAGGTCTGGTCGAAGTTCCCATGGGAACCAAATTAGGTACAATAGTTTACGATATCGGCGGCGGCATTCCCAAAGGGAAAAAATTCAAAGCTGCTCAGCTTGGCGGCCCCTCCGGTGGTATGATTCCTGTTCAACATCTCAATGAAGCCGTTGATTATGAAAAAGTTGCTGAATTGGGCGCCATCATGGGATCCGGCGGTTTGATCGTCATGAACGAAGATAAGTGCGCAGTGGATATGGCTCGTTTCTTTATGGATTTCTGCCAGGATGAATCCTGCGGCAAATGTACTCCCTGCCGCGAAGGCACCAAGCGTATGCTGGACATTTTGACCAATATCACGCAGGGCAAAGGAAAAGAAGGAGACATCGAGCTTCTGGAGGAAATGGCCGAAGTAATTAAAAACGCAGCTTTATGCGGACTGGGGCAAACCGCTCCCAATCCTGTTTTGAGCACAATCCGCTACTTCCGTCATGAGTATGAAGACCACATTCGCAATCATCGCTGCTCCGCTGCAGTCTGCTCGGCGCTTTTCAAGTCACCCTGCCAGCATACCTGCCCGGTGGAGATGGATATTCCTTCATACATTGCTCTTATCAGAGCGGGACGTTTTGAAGACGCCTATAAGATTTTACTGCAGACCAACCCCTTCCCGTCGGTCTGCGGCCGTGTATGCGATCACAAATGTCAGTCCAAGTGCCGCCGCGGCAATCTCGATGAGCCGCTGGCGATTAAATTCCTGAAGCGCTTCATCACCGATAACGCCCCGCGGCC
>CAZRMB010000421.1:0-2256 GCA_964600925.1 uncultured Syntrophomonas sp. | reverse complement strand
CTTTGGTGATCCCCACAGAGAATATTGCCAAAATAGAGATCACCAAAGGTGCGCCTTCCATAGAGAACGGAAGGCGCACCTTTGGTGATCTCTATTTTGGCAATATTCTCTGTGGGGATCTGGTTCAAATCCAGGTAGCCATATTTGGTTTCATAATAGGGCACCCCGTCAATTAAAACCAGAATCCGGTATTGAGCAAATCCGTGAATATAAACACTGGGCACGTTCTTCGCACCGGTGGTCACGCGAACTCCGGGTGCGTTGAATAAAGCCTCAGCAAGGGTTTTGCTGTTGGTGGCCTTGATATCCTCTGCGGTGATTTCATCAACAACGGCCACTTCCTTGACCTTGGCATTTTCCGCGGAGACCACGACTTCACCCAGGTCATAGGCCTCGAATTCCTTGGGTGGCTTTTTGGCCGACTCCGCAGCCCAGCAGATGTTAAAAAGAAATAAAACAAACAAATACAACGGCAAAAAAAATAAAATTTTTCTCCTCTTCACGTTTACTCTCCTTTCCTGGAATATTGGGATATTAATGATGGGTGACATTGGCAATACTATCCAAGGCAACACCACAAATTCTTTATCCTGTATGCGGGTAAACGGATTGTACTGTTTTGCGAAGCGTTATATTTATGATTATAGATCGCTGCGTTATATATATGCACATATAACGCATGTCAAGTTTTTTATTGTTCTGATGAATAAAATAATGCCGAAATGGCAAGGATGAGGAGACGAGGCTTGGTTCGGCAAGCTCACCATGCCTGACTATCAGCTTTAAGCCTGCTCTGAGCCTGCCCACGGGCCTGCAAAGGCAGTTCTTGATTTAAGAATGGAATACTGCGAAACCTTTAAAGAAGGCGTTCTTTATGTTTTGTTTTCGTTGGTTTGTAATCATTGCAGCTTGTCTTCCCTGTGAATCACGGCCATGGTGCCCTGGTTATAGAGGTTGCGGGCAAAGCATTCCACCGCGATGTCCGCACCGGCTACCATGTGCATGAACATGCTCCTGTTTCCCACAGCAATACTCTTCCCCGGAAAAACGCTGGCCAAAGTCCTTTCCGGGATGGATTTAAAGTATCCCGAAAACGGGTAGTCACTGGTTCGATGTATTTCTTCATAGTATTTATATCCCGTGGGATAGTCGAAAAAACGATGCTCGCCTGAAGTTATTGTCAGGTACTGGGCGCTTCCAGGTTCGTAGTAGTACCACCCCGTACTGTTTACGCATGGCTCGTTCGGCCACGGAAAATCATCCAGGCCTACACCTTCCATCACGATGAGAGCGGTATTTTTTTCTGAGAGTTCTTCCTCAATTGCCCGCCGGATATCGGTAATGGCTTTGATGGCGTGCCCCGGTGCATACAGGGGAACATTGAAATTAATGGAGGGAATCATTACCGGTGTCTTCTTGGTATCGGTTACGGTCTTGAAAGCGTAGCCCTTACGGGCAAGCATCAGGTATTCAGGCACTCTCAGCGCTTGTTTCGGTGTTCCGTTAAAAAGGCCAACAACTTCCTCCCGCGGAATGATCTTCTCAATGTGCGGATGTTCTTTCAGGTATTTTAAATCCGAGAGACTCGGCTCGTGCAGGCCGGAATACCTGGTGGACCAGTGGGTGCAGATGGCAAGGCCATCCAGTCTCGTTGCATCGATAGACCCTAAGAGCGGCGTCATGTCTCCCGTTCCCACAACTATGGCAGCCATGCCGGATGTATTGACAAAACGCTCCACATCCAGGAAGGCATCCGAGATCATCCTTGCCCGCATCTCTTTGGTCATCGATGTGTATCGGCCGGAGTAATAAGGCGACGCATAGGTAAGGAAGACAAAGCGGGGATGATAACCGTCAATGAGGTCAAGCGCCGTATCACTGACCCAGCTATTGCTTTTAGGATCCATATCACCCGGATAAGGATTTCTTTGCAAAACATTTTTGACCATTTCAACTGCGGGCCCGGAGGCCGCAATCTTTTCGCCCGTTTTCAGGTCGAGCGTGATTTGCCAACCCCTGGCATCCACAATCGCCATACTCATTATTTCACCTCTTCAATATGACGGGATCAGTTCTCTTTGCTTACCATCTTAATCGCCCGGCCGCAGCTCGGACATCTGTTGTCTTCACAATGCAGCCTGTTCAATTTATCGCCGCCACACCCCAGACTGAAACGCTCGACAACGACAGACCCGCAATTTGGGCAAAGCGTATTCACCCATTCAGAACCGACAAAATTGTGAAAATAGATATAGG
>CAZRMB010000420.1:0-2278 GCA_964600925.1 uncultured Syntrophomonas sp. | reverse complement strand
GTGTCGATGTCTGACGGCAGAACCCCGACCTGGGCCAGGGCATTGCTGAGTAAAACTGGGTCAGGGGCACCGGTGTCAATCAGAATCCTGCGCTTGCCTTCTTCCAAACAGAAGACGAGGATGGGAAAGACAGCCGAAACCATCATAGGCAAATCGTCCTTCCCCAAAGTGTTCACCAATGTTCTGACTGCACCCGCCATCAAGCAATGGATACGATAATTTTTGTTCAATTCTATTTCACTCCTATTGCTACTGGTGAAATCCCTATCCTAGTAACTATGCTGTGGGGCACGGGAATGATTCTTTTTCCGGGATGGACCGGGATTACGACGATAGCCGCTATTGTTCTCTTTCGGTGTTCGGACATTCTTGACATGAATAGGTGGCGCATCAGTCAAAACCGGCAAGGGTTTCTCTTCAGGCTCACGCGTCATGATCTTAAGGGCAGCCGCCAGCAAGGTTTCGGAATCATTTTCATCCAGCAAGTTCTTGGCCAAAGCACGGTAGGCCTGAATCTCTGCCTGGTCAGCCACTTCCAACAGATTATTCACAACCGCCTGCTGTAAACCAGCCAAAGCATCACTGGGGGTAGGCATGGGTTTGCGGATAATCTTATGTTTGATTGACTCTTCAATGTATTTCAAGTGGCTCATTTCCCGGGAGGTCACAAATGTAATGGCCAACCCGGTTTCGCCAGCCCGGCCAGTCCTTCCAATACGGTGGACATACCACTCCGCATCCTGAGGTATATCAAAGTTATAGATATGAGTCACCCCGCTGATATCGAGTCCACGGGCGGCTACATCGGTGGCCACCAAAACATCGATAATTCCGGCCTTAAATTTTCGCATCACCGTATCCCGCTGACTCTGGGTCAAATCCCCGTGGATGCCGTCAGCCGAGTATCCCCTTTTGCTTAGGGCTTCGGCGATTTCATCGACCCGACGCTTGGTGCGGCCAAAGACGATGGCCATGTCGGGATTCTGCATATCCAGCAGGCGGCACAGGACATCCAATTTCTTGACCTCCGGCACCTCCATATACTGCTGCTCGGTATTGACCACTGTCACCGCCTTTGGATTGATATGGACCATCTCCGGATTTTGCATGAACTCATGGGTAAGGTTGCGAGTATGCAATGGCATAGTGGCAGAAAACAACAGGCTCTGGCGTTCCTGGGGAGCTTGCCGGAGTATTTCCTCGATATCCTCTTTGAAGCCCATATTGAGCATCTCGTCAGCTTCATCCAATACCAGCAGGCTGATCCGATCCAGCCGAATCGTACGTCGCCGAAGATGATCCATCAGCCGGCCCGGAGTCCCTACGATAATCTGGGGGCGGTTTTTAAGGGCACGTATCTGGCGTTCTATCTCCTGTCCTCCATAGATAGGCAGAGAACGAACTTTTTTCTGGCTGCCGATCTTATTGAGCTCTTCCGCCACCTGCATCGCTAACTCGCGGGTAGGGACGATAACCAGTCCCTGCACATGCGCAAGCTCCGGTTGGCACTTATCAACCAGTGGTATCCCATAGGCAGCTGTTTTTCCCGTCCCGGTTTGGGCCAGGCCAATCACGTCGCGGCCCACCAGCGCTAAAGGAATGGTCATCTCCTGTATAGGAGTAGGTTCTTCAAAACCCATATTACTTAATGCAGATATGATGGTTGGGTCTATTTTGAGTTCTTGGAAATTTAACATATATAATGATTCTCCTAAATTTATTTCTGTTAGTATTTGTAGACTTTGTTCAAATTAGCCGGGTCACAAAAAATCCCTGGAGCCGCGAACGATTCCAGGGATTCCATAAATCAATTTCTACCAGCTATTTTTTCTTGGCTGCGGTGTATAACAGTCTTTGCAGTACACAGGTCTTTCACCGCTGGGCTTAAACGGTACCATTGCAATTTTACCGCAATTTGCACAAGTCGCTTCGTACATCTGACGGTCTGCTTGGCCGTAACCTCCACGGTTGCCTCCCCTTGATTCAGCTTTGCGTGCAGCGCGGCATTCGGGGCAGCGACCAGGTTCATTGGCAAAACCTTTTTCCGCATAAAATTCCTGCTCGGAAGCGGTGAACGCAAATTCGTTCCCGCAATCTCTACAAGTAAGTGTTTTGTCTGAAAACATTAAAAAAACCTCCTAAAAATTTCTGCTCATATCAAAGGTAGTACCTGTCGTAACTCCCTTCAATTCAGAAAGTATTCAGAAGGTCTATTCATCCTTAATTTATCGAGCTTGATTGAGCATAACAGATATGAAATTAAAATGCAAATTAATTA
>CAZRMB010000419.1:0-2294 GCA_964600925.1 uncultured Syntrophomonas sp. | reverse complement strand
TTATATTGCCTTTTCCTGTCCTCCGCCGGAGACTGTGTCGCAATAGCTGATTGTCATTGCGAAACGCCTCTCAGGCGTTGTGGCAATCTAATATTTTCAAGAGCTTACGAGATTGCTTCGCTCATTGTATTCGCTCGCAATGACATTATGATACAGTTTCTTCGCAGGAATGACAAAACAGGTTGTTTATACAGTTTTGCTAAGTGTATCAAAGATATTCCTTCCAATAACACCACTGAAACCACTTTACTACTCTTGGAAAACCGCCTCTTTGAATGTCAGCCCTTTACTGTCTTTGTCTGAGAGTATCGGTTGATTGTGTAAAGGCCAGGCAATGGCCAGATCGGGATCATTCCAAATAATCGACCGCTCATACTGGGGCGCCCAATAATCCGTCGTTTTGTAGAGAACTTCCGCAAATTCGGACAACACAAGAAACCCGTGCGCAAAGCCTTCGGGAATCCACAGCATGCGCTTGTTCTCCGCGGACAGCTCTGCGCTCACCCACCTACCAAATGTAGGCGAGCCAATCCGAATATCTACGGCCACATCAAACACCTCGCCGGCAACAACCCGCACCAGTTTTCCCTGGGGCTGCTGAAGCTGATAATGCAGACCGCGCAGAACATTCCGCGCGGAGCGGGAATGATTATCCTGAACAAAGATTGTCCGTAAACCCGTTATCTCCTGCCATACTTTCTGGTTGAAGCTTTCATAGAAAAATCCGCGCTCGTCGCCGAATACATGCGGTTCCAGGATGAGGACATCGGGAATGGCGGTTTTAACGATATTCATGGTATGATTTCTCTTTAAAAATCCTTTCCAGATAGTCACGATAGGATGATTTGGGCGTTTCTTCGATCACCTGCTTCATCTTCTTCGCATCAATGTAACCGAGTCGAAAAGCGATCTCTTCCAGGCACGCAATCTTCAATCCCTGCCGCGCCTCCAGGGTGCCGATAAAATGACTGGCTTCCAAAAGGCTGGTGTGCGTTCCGGTATCCAGCCAGGCGATGCCGCGCCCCAGAGGAATAACATGCAGCCCGCCGCGACGCAGATATTCCATGTTGACATCAGTTATTTCCAACTCTCCGCGGGCGGACGGCTTCATAGCTTTGGCTATTTCCGTTATTTGCCGGTCGTAGAGATACAATCCGGGTACGGCGTAATTGGACTTGGGTTTTTTCGGTTTCTCTTCGATACTGATTGCTTTTCCCGCAGAATCAAATTCCACAACGCCGTAGCGTTCGGGATCATTGACATAGTAACCGAAGATAAGCGCCCCGCTTGTAAATTCTTTAACAATTTTGTTGAGTTCCATCTTGCCGTAAAAGATGTTGTCTCCCAAAATCAGGCATACGGCCTCGCCCGCAATAAATTCTTCACCAACCAGAAACGCCTGAGCGATGCCTTTGGGCTCGGGCTGAACCTTATAAGCCAGCTGTATCCCCCATCGGCTGCCGTCGCCCAGCAAAGCTTCAAAACGGGGTGTGTCCTGTGGGGTGGAAATAACAAGAATGTCCCGAATCCCCGCCATCATGAGCGTCGCCAGGGGATAGTAGATCATCGGCTTGTCGTATACGGGCTGCAGCTGTTTGCTGGCCACCAGCGAAATAGGATAAAGCCTGCTGCCCGCCCCACCGGCCAGAATGATGCCTTTATTAATACCTGTCATTTATTTTCACCTCGTAAGAGTTCATAGTTTTTTTAAAGATGATATTAACGCGTTTAACATCTTCCTAATGATAGTAATATCAGAAATCAAAGCTGCTCCATTTTTTTATATAGCCTAATTTTTCTGCGATAATCATTTGAGTTTCTAATTCGGATGCTGAACCTAAAGCAATATAAAGAAATTGAATGAATTCTTTTTTTGTGTTCCTTGATGCGCCTTCCGCAATATTGGACGGTATCGACACGGCGGCTCTTTTTATTTGGTCGTTAAAGCGTAAATCTCTTCTTTGGGAAACGCCTTAGCAGCTTCATATATTTCTAAGACAAGCAATATCCCCTTTTTCCAAACTTCCAATTCTTTATAATCTTTCAACTATCCACCATCCACTATTTCGCCATCAACTATCAACTATTTCGCTATGAACCATCCACTACCGCAAGAATCCATGCCTCTCGTCACCATCCACTATCCACTATTCACCATTTACCATTTACTATCTACTATTTACCCGTCACTAATCTTTTATCCTTGCTCCTTTGTCCTTGAACCTTGTCCCTTATTCCTCAATGATCACTTGCAGTTTGCTCAAGGTCTCATCCAGTACCGCCTGAGATACTTT
>CAZRMB010000418.1:0-2295 GCA_964600925.1 uncultured Syntrophomonas sp. | reverse complement strand
TTTTACCAGAATTAGATAACAATTTTCCGTTTCATGCTGCCAAAGGAGAATGTTTCACCGGCTGTCGGCTGAATTATTCAATTGAGCTCGTCTTGCGCGGGCGTCCTCGTTTGCCGCCCGGGCTCTTTTTGCGCTGCGTTTCCCAGGCTTTGTACCCTTCGATCCCGCCATGTTTATGGATCAGACTGGCTTTGCGGCAGTTTCGCTGCCCGCAGTTACCCTTTTGATAGTTGTTGCCGGGAAACAAATAAACATTTTGGCAGAACGGACAGACGCTAGCCTTCTGCTTGTTTTGAAGTGCATATAGAAGCTCCGCCCAGCACAGCGGCAAAAGGCCCGTACTGTCATGATAATAAGTAAATGTCTCGTCGATGACGGTCAGATTGAAATGAAACTGCCGGCAGCGTTGCTTGAAGAAGAAGTTGTTGTCCTCATCTCCCAGCCATTTCTTGGCAATGGCCTGTCCGCCGGCTACTTCCCGGGGATCCAGCCAGGTCACGATCAGACCGTAAAGCGCCAGAGCCTCGGAGAAAAACGGAGCCATTCCCGGTTCATCCATACCCGGATTGCATCCGCACAGCATATAAAGCAGATTGTTTGTTAGGTTGTTAACCGGGATGGGCGAGTCTGTAATCTCATCATCGCCGGTCATCTCACGGTAAAACTTGTGCAGGGCATCTTCAATAGCAGGTGCAGCAGGCATTATTCCACTGCGAAGGACGTCGTTGATGACTCCGTTCAGATTTCTGAACAGCGCCGAGCACAGAATAAAGTTCTTGCCATGAGTGAGCTTAAGCTGTCGACCGGAGAAATACGATTCGTAATCCCGGTTATATATCAGCAGATTGAGCGGCTCAATTTTTTCCATTTTTGCACCCTCTTTTTTTGGTTATTATTGTATCGTTTGTTAATTACCAGTTTACCAATACTTCGACGCGCTTTTCCATATTTCCTCCAATTTGAACGATTGTTATATTTTTACTTATAATTTAAAGAAATAAAAACAATTTTGGGAGGAGGAAATTTTTTTGACAAAACAAAACATGAAAATCAGAATTGCTACCAAAGCAGCGGGGTTAAAACTCTGGCAGGTAGCCAAGGCCTACGGCATGACAGAGAGCAGTTTCAGCCGCATACTGCGTGAAGAATTACCGGCAGAGATCCAATCAGCCATCCTGGGAATTATCCATAATTTGAAGAATCGTCTGATATAGAAAGGGGGTAATGCCTTTGACCAGAGAGGATAACTTGTACGCCAGTTTAGAGGATGGCTACACCAGAATCCCCAACCGGCTGCTGGAGGCAATGGTTTTCTCCAATCTCAACCGGGCACAATTGATGATCTGTTTATTTATTTTGCGGTGTACCAATGGCTGGAACCGCGATGATGTCGCCATATCGCTCAACGATATAGCTGCAGCTTACGGCTGCAGCGTTTCCTATGCAGCCCGTGAAATGCGAACCTTGCTCCAAATGAATGTGGTTCGACGGGTGGGTTTTCAGCCCGGCAAGATTCCATTCTATACCATCAATTTTTTCATTTCGCAATGGGACGAATCATACCTGGATCTGGACAGGCTGGAGCAAAAAATCGCGGACGGAATCTTTAAAAAGAGTGAACTAGAAGTGCCTGGGTTGCATCCAGGTTCAGACCCTCAAGTGAACCTGGAGTTACAGGGGGACAGTAACCTGGAGTTCAATGGGGTGAGTAACTACAGGTGTCTGGGTGACACCTTCTTATCCCTTGAGCCGCCGGAGTTTGAGGAGGGTCTAAAAAAAGGATTAAAGAAATATAAAAAAAGAAGTATTTATAGTGGAGACTCGATTGAATTTCAATTATCTCAGCTGCTTCTTTTAAAAATCCTGGAACATATTCCTGGCCATAAACTGCCTGATTTACAAAAATGGTCTGAAGAAATGAATTTATTGATTAGAGTTGATAAAAGGCTGGAGGAAGAAATCAGAGAAGTGATATTGTTCGCGCAGAATGATTCCTTCTGGAAAAATAATATCCTGAGCGTACACAAACTCCGCAAGCATTATGATACGTTGAACGGTAAACGATTGTCTGGCAGTAATTCTTCTGCTGCCAAAAGGAATTCGCGCGGGAAAAACGACCGGGAAAAATTTGAGGAGGCGGATGAATATAAAAACTTTTACAGCTGATGAGATTCGTTTCAAAGCCGTGTGGTCCAGTTGCGGTATTCCTTTAAGACTGGCTCATGCGACGCTGGACAATTATCAGCCTGATTGTGCGGAAAAAGATGCAGCGCTGAGAAAATGCCGGGAGTTTGC
>CAZRMB010000417.1:0-2297 GCA_964600925.1 uncultured Syntrophomonas sp. | reverse complement strand
CTTCACAGGTTCATATAGTGATAAAATTGTTTTGCATTCAATCAAATTCATAAGTATCTGTCTTATTCAAAGCATAAATTAAAATTGTGGCAAATTTAGGGCGAAATCATTTCTTTTTTTTGGAATGGGTTTTAAACGCCATTATAGTGGTGTTTACATTTCACATATTTTTGCCACATCTTCTGCCTATGATAAGAATAATAATTTATGCAGTTAACTTGGATTCTGAGGAGCAATGTACAGTGAGCACGATTTTTGTGGTTGATGACGAAGAAAATATCTGCCAGTTGATCTCTCAATATCTCCAGAACGAAGGATACTTGGTTGAAATATTCGCAAGTGTGGAAGAATTGTCCCGACGTCTGGAGTCAAGCTATCCAGATATGTTGATTTTGGATATCATGCTGCCCGGCCAGGATGGTCTTCAATTCTGTCGGGATTTTCGTCAGCGCAGCGGGATACCGATTATATTTATCTCCGCACGACGCAAGGCACTGGATCGGATTACGGGTTTGGAAATAGGAGGGGATGACTATCTCCCCAAGCCATTTAGTCCGCGTGAACTGGTCGCCCGGGTCCGTTCAGTTTTTCGACGTACGTTGGTCCCTCCTGATTCCCAACAATACATGTTGGCCGGCAATCTTAAATTAATCCCTCAAGATCGGCTGGTGCTGATTGAAGACGAGGAAATAAGCTTGTCAAGTAAAGAATATGAACTATTGGCATTGTTAATTCATTACCCTCAAAGGACTTTTAACCGCCAGGAATTGCTCGATCGAATCTGGGGTTATGATTATGAGGGAAGTGAACGGGCCGTTGACGACCTGATTAAACGGTTACGCCGCAAACTGAATGAAAGCAATTCTGAAACCAATATAGAAACAATATGGGGGTACGGTTACAGGTTAGATGGTAAAGTGGAAAAGTATATCTACTAAAATATTAATAGGTTACTTAAGCGTGGTGCTTTTTACTTTCCTGGTAACGGCATTGGCTTTTTATCCGATTCTTGTTGGCGTCCTGGAAAAACGTGCCGAGATCGGGTTGGAAAAGCAGGCCTGGGAGATCGCCCACACCATTGGCGTGGGAACCATCCCGCCGGGAGAGAATAAAACGCCTTTAACCATTCTGTTGCTGGGGCGTTCGGTGGAGAGTGATTTTTTATGGATCAACGCGGAGGACAGGATCGTATATAGCAGTTGGCCTGAAAGGTTTAAAACCGGCCAACTGCTATCGCAACTTCCTAACGGCTTGCGCCAGCCGGAATCCTTTGACAGGAATAAGGCTAATATTACTAAAAATGATGTTTATCTGTCCGCAGAAGTGCCGCAGCGCAACGACGCAACCGTAATGGCTCTGGTGCCTCTCAGCAGGCTGCAGTCCATGTACCGGGAAACGTTAGTCACTATTTTTTGCAGTCTGGCGGTTGCACTTGCGATGGCCCTGATGATCGCCTTTTTTCTAATCCGTTATTTGGTTAAACCGCTTCGTTCATTGGAGGAATATGCCGAGGCAATGGGTAACCGTCAATTTGCTCTGCGTCTGAACGTTGAAGCGGATGATGAGCTGGCCCAGTTAGCGATCGCATTTAATAATATGGCGGACAGACTCCAGAGCTATGACGAGAGCCGGAGCCGTTTCTTTCAGAATGCCTCCCATGAATTAAAAACCCCTCTTATGAGTATCAACGGTTATGCAGAGGGAATCCGCGATGGAGTCTTCACCGGATCAGACTCGGATCATGCTTTAGAGATCATTCATAAAGAAAGTCTTCATTTGCGGGACATAGTGGAGAACATGATCGATATCACGATCCTGGATCAACCTCATGAAACATATTTTTTACCCCATGATCTTAACAATATTATGGATCAGGTCGTGGAAACGGTGGGAGGTTATGCGCTTGAGAAAAATGTGCAAATCAAATTGGAAGTTTCACCTTACACTTGGGTGATTGGAGATTGGGATCAATTGCATAGCCTTTTTGTCAATATCTTGTCTAACGCGATCCGTCATGCAAAAAGTAGTATTAAAGTCATCTCTGAGTTTCGCAACAAAGATACCAAAGTTCTCATAAGGATTAAGGATGATGGAGCCGGTTTCACGAAAGCAGATCTTGCTCATGCGTTTGACTACTTTTATACCGCGGATAAAAATGGTTCGGGGTTAGGCCTAACGATAGCCAAGAAGATTACAGAAGAACACGCCGGCACTATCAAAATTCATAACTCAGCCCAAGGCGGTGCAGTAGTAGAAATCATTTTACCGTCGGCGTTGAAACCACAGACCTAGAACCA
>CAZRMB010000416.1:0-2300 GCA_964600925.1 uncultured Syntrophomonas sp. | reverse complement strand
TTTTTGAACATCACCAGCCAGTCTTCCTTCTGGCCGTCGATCTCGGCTTCAACTACGATGCTGCAGGCATTGATCTCATCGGAAAGATCCAGATCCTGCAGTTTGCCTTCCTTTTTCAGCTTTTTCATGCCCATTACGGCGATGTCCATCAGGCAGACATCCCGGTCATCAGAGCCATATACAAAGCCGCGATCCTGCAGATAGGTTTCATAAGCTTCCCGAACCGGCCTCCCCAGTCCGTTTGTTTCCTCAATAGATACACTATTGATGCTGGTTAAAAAAGTAGTGTGCCGGCAGTGATCCGACCAATAGGTATCAATCACTTTCATTTCCGTCAGAGTAGGGTTTCTTTTCTCCTGATCACGGAAGTAAGCCTGGCAGAATTTAAAATCTTCAGGACTCATGACCAAGCCTAGCGCTTGCTGATAAGCAGACAGCCCGACTTCTTCCATTTCGATAAAACCATCCAGGACAGGTACGTCCCTGGGCACGATGGTTTCCATTTCAAGCGTTGCGGGTTTGTCCAGGGAAGCCTCCCGCGAGTCAACTGCATTGATGCAATAGTCCTTGATCGTCCGGACATCGTCTGCAGACAAGGGCCCATACAATAAAATCAGCTTGGCTGACAGAATGACCGGCGGTTCCCCCTGGGTCAGGATCTGAATGCATTGGGCGGCTGAATCGGCCCGCTGGTCGTACTGACCCGGCAGATACTCCATGACGAAGTAATTTACGCCCGGTTCTATTTCCACGGTTTCATCATAGACAAAATCCATATTAGGTTCGGAGAATATCGTCTTCTTGGCTTGCTCACAGGCCAGGTCGGTAATTCCGGAAATATCATAGCGGTTGATGATCCGGACCCTTTCCAGTTGAACGATGCCCAGGTTTTCCTTAAGATCGTGGTATAAATGGTGGGCCTCCACGTCAAAGCCAGGTTTCTTTTCCACCAGAACTCGTTTAACAGTGTTGCTCAATCTTATTTCGCCTCATTTCTAGGGTGCTCGTTATTTTTATATGTATATCATATATGGTTTTGCTTTTGAAGGAAAGGCAGAGGTTGATTGTTTGTTTAGGTAGGTATGCTTATAAATAATTCAGTGTTATAAGCCAGGCTGCTCGCCAAGTAATAAACTTTTTTCAAAAACATCAGGGGGAACCGGCCTGCCAAGCAGATAACCCTGAATCTGATCGCAACCAAGTGCGGTAAGAATATCAAGCTGCTCCTGCTTTTCTACGCCTTCTGCAATCGTTTTTACGCCAATGGCTTTGGCCATATATATAATTGCTTTTACGACCTGCGTACCGTTAAGATTGTCTGAAGAAACTTTGTCTATCAAAGACTTGGCTATTTTTATCCGGTTAAAATTAAAGCTGTTTAGATAATTCATGGAAGAATAGCCCGCTCCAAAATCGTCTATGGAGACAGAAACGCCAAAGCTGTTGAAGATATTAAATATGGCTTTGACTTCATTTTCATCGTTTATCATCATGCTTTCGGTAATCTCCACATCGATCCAATCGGTGTTGAAATCAGTTTGTCCCAGCATGGTCTTCAGTGTATCAACAAAGCTGTCATCGCTAAGTTGCTTTAGTGATATATTAAATCCTAACTTCAGATTCCGGGAATATTTTTTGTTCCAGGTAGCCCCCTGTTGTATCGTTTTAAACATGACCCATTTGCCAATTTCAAATATATAATCAATTTGCTCGGCAATGGTAATAAATTCGTTGGGTGGTATGTAGCCGTGCTCATTGGTATTCCATCTCAACAAGGCTTCTGCACCGATAAGTTTTTTATCGGGGAGTGAAAACTGTGGCTGGTAGAACAGCTCAAAATCTTTTTCGCAGTCCGTTTGTCTGAGAAGCCTCTCAATTTCAAAGTTTTTATCCATGGTTTCGTTGAAAAACGGATCATAAAATACATATTTGTTATAACCTTGGGACTTGGCACGGTACATGGCGATGTCAGCATTTTTTAGAAGTTGGGTACTGCTGTTTGCCTCCGGAGAATATAGTGCCGCTCCCAGACTTATGGTAATAAACAGGTTGGCATCATTTATTTTTATTGGCTTGCTGCAAACAGAAATAATCTCTTTACAGAGTTCTTCCAACTCTGACTTGGTATACCTGCCCACAATAACAAATGCGAATTCATCGCCGCCTAATCTTGATAAGATAGCGCCGTAGCGGTTCCATTTAATTAATCTGTGAGAAATTTTAATAAGCACCTTGTCTCCGACGTCGTGCCCGTAACTGTCGTTTATGTTTTTGAAGCGGTCCATATCCAATAAGAAAAC
>CAZRMB010000415.1:0-2302 GCA_964600925.1 uncultured Syntrophomonas sp. | reverse complement strand
ACCATAGCCTTAAAACCTGTGGACGATGTTGAACAGTTTGGGGTAGTGGTTACTGATCATGCCGGCAGGATCGTTCAATTCCAGGAAAAACCCCGACCCCAGGAAGCATTGAGCCGAACCGCCAATACCGGAATTTATATTTTTGAACCGGAAATTTTCAAAATGATACCCCAAGGGGAATTCTATGATTTCGGCAAACAGCTTTTTCCGTATTTGGTCAGGATCGAAGCACCTTTTTATGGGATATCGATTGATGAATACTGGTGTGATGTCGGCAACATAAAAACTTACCGGCAAGCCAATGCAGATGTAATAAGCGGCCAGGTAATGGTTCCTCATGATGGTGAATTGATCCGGGATGACCGGCAGAGTACTTTGCTGCTGGGCGAGGGAGCCAGTCTCGAACCAGGTGTGTTGATCAAAGGGCAGGTGGTTATTGGCCCCGGATGTCACATCGGTGCGGGAGCAAGCCTGGAGAATTCAGTGCTCTGGAATGATACCGTGGTCGGCCGTAATGCAATTATCAAAGAATCAGTTATTGGCTCGGTTTGTAATATTGGAGAGGGCGTTTGTTTGCTTCCGGACAGTGTCGTGGCCAGCGGATCATACCTGCAGGATAAATAATTATGCTGCCGGGCAGGAATTCGTAATATTTTATGCAATATTTAATTACTGGGAAAAATCATATTCAGTGTTAATCTGTTGCCATGATTTTGGGAGGGAAATAAATGCAGGAAAACAATTTAAAAGCGGACCATATGAATAGAAGCCACCATTTGTTGATCAGAGCGACCATTATTATTTTTATCCTGGCCAATATCATTACGCTCTATCTTTATTTCAGTGGGAGAGGATCAGCCGATCTCGACCTGCAGCTTATTGGCATTGAAATGATTATTCTTTCATTTGCCATTGCCGGGACCGCTGTAGTTATAAAATACTTTCCCGGCCGGGACTGGGTCAAATATGTCACCGTGACCATGTTTGGCATATGTATTATATGTTTTGATTATGTAATGAGCGGGGCCCCGGAGGTCTTTGCCAATTTTTATCTCATAATGGGAATTAGTCTGCTTTATCTGGACATGAACCTGTCAATTTTTGCGACTCTTCTTACCCTGGTATTACATACGCTGCTGGTAATGGTCGCTCCCGGGATTATCCACACGGAAAACCTGACCCTTTCACTGGCAGTGCGTTACGCAAATTTCATTTTCTTCGGGATCGTTTCTGGCTTTTTGGCCCTGGTTGTGGCTAAGCTCATGAGAAAATCAATTAAAAAAGAAATGCAGGCAACATCATTAAACGAAAAGCTGCAGACAATAATAGGCGGAGTAGCATCCCAGGCGGATAACCTGGCGCTTTCAGCATCAGCGCTGCTGGCATACGCAACCGATACAGATCAATCATCCCAGCAAGTGAACAAGAGCGTTATGAGCCTGGCTGAGGCAGCGGCTGAGAGTGCTGATTTTACATGCAAAACAGCCGAAGTAAATCGCCAGATTTCGATGGCAATAGAAAACGCCAGCAACAACGTTCAGTTGGTTAGCAATCAGACTCTGAATTTTGGCGAAATTGTTGATGAGGGGATCAATGCCATGCATGAACAAAATGACATGATGCATGAAAGCAAGGAAGCTCAGGAAGCAGTGAGTCAGGCAGTACATATGCTGGGAGACAAGTCACAAAAAATCGAGAACATTGTGGAACTGATTACGGCGATTGCCAATCAGACCAATTTGCTTTCATTAAATGCTGCCATCGAAGCAGCCCGGGCCGGTGAAGCCGGTCGAGGATTTGCGGTCGTGGCTGAAGAAGTCAGAAAGCTGGCGGAGAGTTCTGCCCAGTCTGCTCGTGATATTGCCCGGCTGATAACGGAAATAAAGCAAGGCATAGATGCGACGGTAAAAGAGATCGATCACTCCAATCAGCTTTACAACCGACAGGAGCTGGCGGTCGGTATGACCCGCAATATGTTTAACAATATTGAAAAAGGGGCTCACAGTATCACCGATGCGATCCAGGAGGTTTCGGCGGTGCTGGAGGAGGTACTGAGTTCGACCGATGAAATGGTACAGAACATGGACAATGTAGCTGCAACGGATGAAGAATCTGCCGCCAGCATTCAGGAAATCGCTGCGCTTTCCAGGCAGCAGACCGGTTCTGTAACGTCAATTGTGGAAATGGCGCGAGAGTTAGCCAATGCCTCTGAACAACTGAAAACGCTGGTCAATGAGTAAACTTCGTTTCACCTGATCGCGAACAAATAATAGCCGGGGATAAATCCCCGGCTACGGTTTTA
>CAZRMB010000414.1:0-2307 GCA_964600925.1 uncultured Syntrophomonas sp. | reverse complement strand
GTTTTTGGTTCTGCCTGACCAGGTTCGAGTCCTGGTGAGACAACGCAAATTAGAGATAAGTAACTGATATTCAATCAGTTACTTATTTTATTTTTAAATTCTCACAACAAGATTTACCGTTTTAAGCTAACAGGTTTTGCTAAACAGGGAGCTGACACTTGTTTTGTTTGTAATTTACTCTACAAAAACTGTAATTTTACCCCCCGGGGGTTAAAATCAAATAAAGCCTTATCAGAGAGAACCTTTACTGCCAGTGGTTTATTGTTCTGCTTAACGGATATTTTTTTTATTCCGGATTTAGGTACCACCATCGTTAGCGGGTGGGTGAACAACTTATTATCAAGCGTACTCACCGAGGTTATTCGTAGTGTTTTCTTCTTTTTGGTAATCAGCAACTTGATATTTTTTTGTTCGACTGTATAGGCAGCCACATCGCGGAAGGTCCCTACCCATATCAAATCTTCCATTGATTTTACTTTTTTCAGATGTTCCCACAGGATTGTATCCGAACTGAAAGCATCATAACCGCAAGTAATGCCGTGAATCATAGCTACACCCCACCCCGATTCGGCAATCAGAGAATTGATTTTGGCATCCAGGTTTTCGGGCGTTGACTTGCTACCCATCGAAAACTTGGCGGTACGGGTTCCCACCCGGTTGACAGATGCAATCCGAACCACTTCTTCGTTCTTCCTGTTACCGGCATAGCAGAACGTGACAGGTCGCTCGCCGATTTGGGTTTCTATAATGCTGTCATTTCTGTCAATTTCAATGCGGAGTTCTTCCGGTGTGCAGGTTGTCAGGTTTTTGTGCGACCAGCCGTGACTGGATATTTCATCTCCATGCTGAGCCATTGTTTTCAAATCTTTCCACGAAATACGCGGCAGTTTATTCACCAGTCCGCATTCTCCCTGATTGATGGTGTTGCCATTCACCCAGAATGTGCCGTGAAAACCCAGTTCGTTGAAAGCAGGAAACACCAGTGTGAAATGTTCGAGCAGACCATCGTCAAACGTGTAGCTGATGGCACAGGTTTTATCCGATTGATAGGCTGCTACATAGATGGAGTCGTTGGGTTTTTTCACCTGTGCGGTTAGACCAAAATTTAACTGAATTAAGCAGAAAGACAGGAGAATAATTCCATTAATCTTCATGATGTGTTTTATAACTCGTTACCAACTATTTGAATGTCATTAGCAGCTATTTTTGAACAAAAGAGTATATTTATAATAACACAAAAATACAGTTTAATCCGACATGCAATATCATGTAATTGACATTAATAATCAGAGAACTGATAAATAAAGGGGAAAGCCCCTCTAAATCTCCCCTTCGGGGAGATTTAGAGTGTTTGCGAAGAATGAGGTTTGTAATGCGTGGTAACTTTTCAACGTCGCTGACTTAAAAACGTTTCTTAAGGGAGGAGGTTTTTCTCCAACAGAAACGCTTCCTCCTGCAGGCAGACTGGCGCTGGTCTTACGACGTTTTGAGGTTCCTGAAATTCACACTTAAACAAAAATCCCCGATTGCTCAGGGATTTTCATTTCTATTAATGACTAAGTTTGATGTTACTTCTAATTTCTAACTTCTAATTTCTAACTTTATTACGCCATTTTATACGGATCGTTGTTTATTTGGCTGTTGGCTTTGGCATCCCAATCACCTCCTCCGGGCTCTACCGGAGGTGTTGTATCCGATGCCAGCTGCAGGGAGATTTCATTGTCGAGGCGAATCATTTCAATCTGTGGCACACTATAGGTCTTCTTAACTGTTGTTATCTTAATTGTTTTCATCTTGTTGTAGTTTTATTAATTAGACCTTTTTAGCGAATGATGAGTTTTTTGGTTATGCTCTGATTTCCATCGTTTACACGGATCATATACACACCCGGGTTGAATGTACCGCTGAGTTCATTGGTAGCTTTTACCAGTTTCTGCGTGCTCAGCATTTGACCGGCCACGTTGTAAACTGATACGGCTGTTCTTTCGGTGAGTTCACCGCGATAGATAAGCTGAATGCGGTTATTAATATTGCTGTACACCATTAAATCACCGGCCTTCCCATTGATTTCCACACCTGTAGGCACCCGCGAAACAAAACTGATGACAAAGCGGTCGTTGGTAGGAGCAGCATCGGTTACGATGAAACTGTACGGACTTTCGGCGGTGAGTTCCTGTTCTTTTACGGCCTGTTTATCCAGCAGCATCACTTTGGTGTCGATATTCTCGAGCTGAGTAGCTGTAATGGTAAAATTGCCGGTCTGACCGGGACGGAAACCAAGGGGAACGAATTTACCTTCAGAGAGTT
>CAZRMB010000413.1:0-2315 GCA_964600925.1 uncultured Syntrophomonas sp. | reverse complement strand
GACTGATGGGCGTAGCCAGAATATCCTCCAGCACTTCCTTAATGTTGGGTTCGGCCGACTGGGCTACCCATTCCACCAGATAGCGCACCAGGGTTTTCGGCACACCTGAATTGACCGCGTACATACTCATATGGTCGCCGTTATATGTACTCCAACCCAGCGCCAGCTCGGACAGATCGCCGGTGCCGACCACCAGCCCGCCTTCCTGGTTGGCAAGATCCATTAAGATTTGAGTCCTTTCCCGGGCCTGGATATTCTCATAGGTAACGTCATGAACATCGGGATCATGACCGATATCCTGCATATGCTTGAGGCAGGCTTCTCCGATGGGGATTTCCAGGATGGTAATGCCCATCTCCTGCATCAACATTATCGCATTGTCATGCGTCCGGTTGGTTGTCCCGAATCCCGGCATGGTTATGCCCAGAATATCTTTCACCGGTCGGCGAAGCTTTTTATAGGCCTGATAGGCAACCAGCAGTGCCAGGGTTGAGTCCAGGCCTCCCGAGATTCCCACCACCGCTTTTTTAATGCCTGCTTTATCCAGACGCTGCGCCAGGCCGGCAGCCTGAATATTAAATATGTCAGCACATCGTGCATCCCGGTTTTGCTTGTCGGCGGGGACAAACGGGCGGGGCTCTACCCGGCGGTGCAAATCATTTTTTCCATTATCATTATGAATTTTCACGGGGCAATTAAGCTGGAAAGACCTGGTTTGATACTGTTGTGAGGTTGCTTTGCCCATAAAGGTATTGAATTTTCTCCGGTCATTCATCAAACGCTCAATATCTATATCCTGAATGAGCAGGGTTTGCTTGTAATTCATTCTGGTTTCCTGAAAAACGATTCCATTTTCCGCAATGATGACATGACCGCTGAAAACCAGATCGGTGGTTGATTCGCTGGGGCCGGCCGAAGCGTATAAATAAGCAGCCATACATTTGGCCGATTGAGCTGCCACCAGCATTCTGCGGTAGTCGGCCTTGCCCACGATTTCATTGCTGGCGGAGAGATTCAGCATCAGATTGGCGCCATGCTGCGCGTGATTGGAACTGGGCGGATTCGGCATCCACAGATCTTCGCAGATTTCCACGCCAATCACCAGCTCAGAACCGGTGTCATTAAACAAAAGGTTTTCATTAAACGGCACCAGCTGGCCGCACAGGCAAATCTCATCGGAAATGCGCTGCAAGGCTGAAGAAAACCAGCGATGCTCATAGAATTCATTGTAGTTGGGAATAAAGGTTTTGGGGACAACGCCCAGGATTTTACCCTGATGGAGGACCACCGCGCAATTAAACAACTGGTTGTCGGCCCTGACAGGCAGGCCCACCACAATCACCATGTCCATGGCCCGGGTATCCTGCAGCAATCCGGCCAGTTCCTTTTCCGCGGCTTCCAGCAACAACCGCTGATGAAACAAATCCCCGACACTGTAGCCGGTGATACATAATTCGGGGAACACAAGGACCTGGACCTGCTGGGATGACGCTTCGCTACACAAATCTGCGATTTGCCGGCAATTAAATGCCGGATTGGCCAGCTTCATTTCGGGAACAGCAACCCCCGCGCGGATAAAACCCAGTTCATTTAATGAAAACATCGTTTTCCTTCTCCCAATTTATTTAGAATATAAAAGACGCTAATTTGCGAGACAACTGAAAAAATTGTCATACTGAGCGTCAGCGAAGTATCTCAGCACCTTTGTTATAAGTCTTCTCAAACATTATAATTTTTTTGCATCACCAGATAAATAGCCTATTAATTTGCCCATGTCGTTCTGATTGTAAGCGAAGGATCTCATGATTCAGGATTCAACACCCATGGATGCTTAATCATTGCTAAAAAGCACAAGGGCCTTCATCGTAAACCCTTAAATCCAGCCAAGAATCAGGCCAAACAGGATGAAAGCAACTGCATTTATGCCAAAGAGGCTGCCAATAAACAGCTTTTGGGTACGTGGCTGCCAGTCGTGACCATAGCAGGCTGCGGCAAAGAAAGGAATATAAACGGTTATGAAAACGGGGAGGGCACCCCACCAGGGATAAACCCAGACAAAGGTTGGCGTCCGTACCAGAAATATCTCCAGGATCGAAGCCAGGGCAGCATTCAATACCGCAAACACCAAACGATTATTAACGCCCAAAATCTTCTGGGTCGGATCCTTGGGCATCATTTTACAGGCCACGATACCAGCAATCGCAAACATGAGGTTGATTTCAATACCAACTCCCACCATAATCACAAAGGCGGAACCTTCGGGGACAGTCCAGAGCGCATGTCCTGAGAAATGCTGGATCAAGGCATTAACGATT
>CAZRMB010000412.1:0-2317 GCA_964600925.1 uncultured Syntrophomonas sp. | reverse complement strand
TCTTCCTTGAAACAATTTGAGATCCAATCGTGCAAATCAAGCCGCCCCCACATCACCCATAAATACATCAGAAATAAATAGCAAATCAACCTCTATGTAAATCATGCGATCAAACCCGCTGACAGGCCGCAAAGCCTTGGCAGCGGTTTTTTTATCTGCGCAGGAGAAGCGGAATGTATATATACCCCATTTTATGCACGCCGGGCTGCGTATTATATGCAGTATGTTAAATAATGGGCAAAAGAGGGAACTACTTTGACGGAAATAGATAACATTATTTTTTCAGATGGGCAAAAGATAGAAAACCTGAAAGAATTAAGCGAAATTGCAGCAGACCAACATATGAAGATTATCATTTACGAGGACAAGGTTGTAATGGTCAAAATTTCGTCCATGAATAAGAGTGACGGGGGGACGGGGTGGTTGACACCTCCTTTGGACCTGGGATGAGGCGTCAACCACCCCGCCCCCTGTCACTTATATCCTTTGTTTGATCTCTGCAAGAACCTGGTGAAGTTCCAACTGGAATTGCTTATACAGCCGGTTTATTTCTTCTGTATTTTCTTCGCGCAAAAAATTATGTAATTCTACGTTGATTGCATGCAATTAATTAGCGCCTACATCCACTTTGGAATCATCTACGATCATAATTTTGGTATGCAGCAAATTATTCCACTCCTTTTCACCTTGGGTCTACGGTTTCATCAACATTTCATTGCCTTTTGACTCAATCATTGCCAGAACTCTTCATCATTCCTTCATAAAAAACCTTCATAATAATATCTGGTAAGGCGAATTGAACCAATAAAATTCCAGTCAAGATCTTACAGTCAGGTTTTTGTCAGTGTTAATAACTCATTAAAATAAGGAGGGTATCATCTTTTGAAAGAAATCTGGACAAATATTACTTCCAAAGTCAGTAAGAAATATTTGATTGTAATACTTATAGCCATCATTGTGCTGGCATCGCTGGGATATTATATTGCAGCCAAAAAGGGCAGTTCTGCTTCAACCCAGTCCCAGCAAAAAACGGTAACCGTTCAAAAGGGTAGCATAGAGGATACAATCACCGGTTCCGGAACGATAGAAGCGATTACCCGCAAAGAAATTGCTTCTAATGCAACCGGTACCCTTAATAAGGTTTATGTAACCCAGGGACAGCAGGTAAAAAAAGGTGATTTGTTGATGACATTCAGCAATGATACCTATGACAATCAGGTACAATCTGCAGAACTCAGTCTGCAGCAATCAAAATCGGAGCTGGCCAGTTTGCAAACAGACAAGAGTAATCTAAAAATCGTGGCTAATGCTTCCGGCGTCGTGGGAGACAGTTTGCCCAATATAGGAGCTAACGTTGGTACTGGTTCTTTTACCACGATCACCGATCAAACGCGCATGACTGCGAATGCTTCTTTTAATCTTGGTGCCGACACAACCGTAAGCGTTGGACAACAGGCGGACCTCTTTATAGCCGATTACCTGACCAGTATTAAAGGGACTGTAACCAGTGTCAGCAATATTGAAGGTGAAGGTGGCAACAAAATTTGCAATGCGGTGATAACCGTCAGCAATCCGGGACGGCTTACCGCCGGTACAAGCATCACAAAGGTAAACGTGGCAGCTTCAAACCGGACCGTGACGGCAATCAGCAGCACTACGCTGGAATGGCCGCCGGCTGTCACCGTTCAAGCCAAAACAGCCGGAACTCTTAAAAATCTCTATATTACGCCCGGTGAATGGGTGAATAAAGGACAACTGCTGGCTGAATTGGAGAGTAGTGATCTGGATGATCAAATCAGGAGTAAAACCATCTCCGTTAAACAACAACAACTTAGTGTCAGTCAACAGGAAGATGAGTTGGCCAAACGAACTGTGTATTCGCCCATTGATGGAACCGTTGTCGCGGTCAATATTACTGAAGGACAGGAAGTTACAGATAATCAAACTGATTTAATAACGATATCCTGTTTGAATACTTTACAGGTTACTGTTGCAGTCGACGAATTGGATATTTTAAAAGTTAAACTGGGACAGACGGCCCGGATCACCAGCGATGCTATAGATGGAAAGACATTTACTGCCAAAGTTACTGAGATCGCGGGCGAAGGTACGGTTACTTCCGGGGTATCGACTTTTAATGTGCTACTCACATTGGATGATCCAGGCATTTTAAAAGCCGGCATGAATGTTAATGCAGAAATATTAGTAACATCTAAAAAAGATGTTTTGTTGATTCCTGTTGCTGCAATTCAAGACAGGGGCGGCAAGAAATATGTACAACTGCAGAGCAACGATGCCAACCCCAAATTTACTGAAG
>CAZRMB010000411.1:0-2326 GCA_964600925.1 uncultured Syntrophomonas sp. | reverse complement strand
TTAAGAGGATGTCTCCGTTTTTTAAAACAACTCTTTTGATTTCGTTGATTGTCATTTATCCCTTCTTACTTTAGCAGATGGAGTGCGTTAAGAATGTCTCTCCCTCTTTGTACGCTGTTGATAAATTGAGATTGATCAGCGCAGCAACACTGACCGACTATTAAATGGCTTCAATCCCCCTCAGCGTAAGCAGGGAAGAGAAACCTATTACGCACTCGCTGTTCACTGCTCCCCGTTACTATTCCAGTTCCAACCCCACCTGCAGGGCTTGCTGGTTGAGGGGGACGTATTTTTCGTTCACATTCTTCAGGTGCCGGCGATGGTGGATCGGAAAGCGGAATTCTTGGATAATTGAAAACAAAGTAGCTGCTTATGAAAAATACTCCAACATCGTTTTCACACCTAGCCTGGCTACCCAATCGCCACATCCATCTGACCAGTAGCTGCTTTCAATTTTCCCCTCCTAAATGAAATCCACCAATTGATCGATATCCATTCTTGCACTATTCAAAGATTTCATAACCAATTTAATTCTTTTCGGATAAAGTTATTCATCATGATAGATTTTCTTTAGGAGGATAATAATCCGGTGGGTAATATCCTGTCCTTTTCAAATAATAGACCTCATCCAATTTGAGCTTAACTTTTATGTCAAGATAGTTCTCTTGCTCCAATGACTTTTGAATTTCATCAAAATACGAGAAGAAATAATAACATATTTTACGAACATTTTCTTCATAGTTCCGATAAAAACATCCGATCTCTTGAAAATAATCTCCGATGTATTCCTTATGTTCCGATAATGTGTAAATTAGCTGGCTCAATAGAATTTTGTTTTCTTTAAATCCGGTTAAGTTTCTTGGTGAGAGATTAATGTAGGTGTTACAAGGAAAATCTCTCACAACTTCAAGAAAAAATGGACCTTCGTATATCAATTTAAGAGATTGATTGTAAGTTTCTGGCAAGATTGTGTGGGATTGAAACCCATTATAAACCAAGGGATACAAATTCTTTTCGAAGATCGTCAGCAAATACATGTTATCTAAATCTATGTAGCTATTGTCCATTCCGCCACCTAATAAATACGAAAGGTTTGATGAAACGGTGAAAGAAAATTTTCAATATATCCAGAATTTCTGAGAATATTAAGTTCTAATAAGGTCCCCTGACCGATTCTTAATGGGTCTGAAATTGCAGTGACGAATTCTTTTCCTGCGGCTATCTGTTGATTTACATAAGCAGTATTTATACCTTTCCAATAAATATCTGGGAATCCTCTCAAGATCTCCCAGACTTTTCCTGGCATATCAAAGAAAGTATAGTCCATGTTTTTTCCAACAATCAAATAATCGTCATAAGAGCCGATACTTACTGTTTGCGAAGTGCTGTTGTGTGTAAATGCCCTTGCTAAGTTTTGTCCGATTTCAGAATTCGCTATTTCATCTATAGTGTTTAGCCCGCTTTCTGTCAGGGTCCTAATTTCATTTCCACAATCACCATCAGCACAAACCCCTGAAGTTGCTGCGGTCGTAGCTGAAGCAGTTGATATGATGCCGAAGTGAGATAAAGCAGCGAACCCCGCGCCGCCTAACACACCTCCGGCAACCGCCCCACCGATAATCCAGCCAGCAGATATATCTGTTGTCAGAGCCTCTTTGAAGCTCATATCATTATTAAGGTTATGGATTACCTGCCCAGCATAACCAATTAATGCCCCCACACCAGCCCCGATAAGGATAGCCGTTGTAATCGCAAAGTCTCCCCCCGGATCAACATAGTTTATTGGGTTATTGTTGACATAGGCATATCTGTCAAACGCCTGGGTGCCCTGGACTTGCAGCGGGACGATCGTATCAGGCTGCATGAACCTGCCTAACTGAGGGTCATACCAGCGGGCATTGTAGAAGTAAATATCGCCTTCTTGCATTTGCCCGGTGTAGCCATACTCGGTTATGTCATCCCCATTCTCATATCTGGTGGTTCCCCAGGGTTCGTAAAGGGTTTTGCTGACGAGGTTTCCGTTCGTGTCTGCCACCGCGCTGACGCTGCCCAACTGTTCGCCATACAGATAGCTCACCACCCCATTTTTATCTTTCATCGCAATTCGCTGCCCGTCAGCGTAATAATACGATACCCCGCGTGGCATTTGGAATATCATCGGAAGGTAGCTGCAATAATCGGGACTCTCACAGATTGCACCCTCACCTTGCCCCGCAGCCTCATCTTCTCTCACAAACTCAAAGTAGTTCCCAATGTAGATCGTCTCTTTCTGTGCGACTGAGCTCTCATAATCGATTGCCCAGACCCGCTTCCCATCGCCATCATA
>CAZRMB010000410.1:0-2346 GCA_964600925.1 uncultured Syntrophomonas sp. | reverse complement strand
ATTCATGGGCATGTTCACCGCCGGTATTCCTGCCGAAGAAGGCCACAAAGATCAGCCTGAACATATAGAAAGCAGTCATGAAGGCAACCAGCGTTCCTAAAATATATAGCCCCATGTGGCCGCCGGCAAAAGCACCCAGGAGGATTTCATCCTTGCTCCAGAATCCTGATAGAGGCGGGATGCCGCTCAGGGCCAGAGCACCGATGACAAAGGTCCAGGTGGTAACCGGCATTTTCTTGCTCAAGTTGCCCATTTTCCAGATATCCTGCTCATCATGCATGGCATGAATTACTGATCCGGCACCGAGGAAGAGCAGACTCTTGAAGAAAGCATGGGTCATTAAATGGAACATCCCGGCAGTCATCGCCCCAATCCCCATGGCCATGATCATATAACCCAGCTGGGAAAGGGTCGAATATGCCAGAATACGTTTAATATCATTTTGTACCAGGGCGATACTGGCCGCAAACAAGGCGGTAAACCCGCCGATGAACGCAATCACCGTCATGGTTGGCGGGGAAGTATTGAAGATAAACATGGCCCGGGCAATCAGATATACACCCGCCGCCACCATGGTAGCG
Source organism: uncultured Syntrophomonas sp. (assembly GCA_964600925.1). GTDB lineage: Bacteria > Bacillota > Syntrophomonadia > Syntrophomonadales > Syntrophomonadaceae > Syntrophomonas_B. The sequence goes on along the minus strand of CAZRMB010000410.1, from coordinate 1,765 downwards.
GCATGAATGAGGGCCGAGACCGGGGTAGGGCCTTCCATGGCATCAGGTAGCCAAACATGCAGCGGGAACTGGGCAGATTTGCCGACCGGCCCAAAGAACAGCAGGATGGATACCCCGATCAAAACCACGGAATTTGCATAATGGGGAACCGCTGCCGCCAGTTCGCTGAAGTTCAAAGTTCCGAAAATAACCTGCAGGAAAAGGATCCCCAGGAGAAATCCGAAATCCCCCACCCGGTTGGTGATAAAAGCTTTTTTAGCTGCTTCTTTGGCAGAGTTTCGTCCAAACCAAAAGCCGATCAGTAAATAGGAACAAAGTCCTACCAATTCCCAGAACACAAAAATCTGTCCGAAATTATTGGCCACGACCAGGCCCAGCATGGAACCGGCGAAAATGCTCTGGTAGGCGTAATAGCTCGCCAGGCCGGGATCGCCGTGCATGTAACCAAGTGAATATATCTGTACCAGCAAGGCTACCAGCGTGACCACCAACAGCATGACCGATGTCAGCGGATCAATCAGAAGCCCCATATCCACCCTGAGGCCGGGCATCGACAGCCAGCGGGCTGCCGCCTCGTACATCGCCCCTTCAGAACTGCCGAAAACAACCATCGCCGCCATGACAGACATTACAAATGAGACCGCAATCATCAAAATTGAAAACGCCGCCGACAGCTTCGGCCAGCGATGAATGAACAGTCCGATCAGAGCAAAAGCCAAAAATGGCAGGAAGGGGATCAGCCATGCGTTTGGTAAGATGTTTTGAAAAATCATAATTACTCCCCTCACCATTTCAGTAGATTGAAATCATTAAGATTTACTGATTGCTTGTGCCGGTAGATGGAAATTACCAGAGCCAGCCCGACCGCAACCTCCGCAGCTGCCACCACGATCACGAAAAGCGCGATCATGTGGCCCAGACCCGTGCCCGGCGTAACGAATTTTTCCACCGCGACAAAATTAATATTTACCGCATTTAACATCAGCTCTACTGACATCAGCACCGCAATTGCGTTGCGTTTGGACAATACGCCAAATATCCCGATGCCAAACAAGAGGGAAGTAAGAATCAAGTAATGGGCAAGTCCGATCATTTATCCTCCACTCCCTTCGCCAGGATGATCGCTCCAAACACAGCCACCAGCAACAATATGGCCGCCACTTCAAAAGAAACCACATACGGTCCCAACAACAGCCCGGCCAGTTTTTCAACGCCCTGATCTACCGCTTGGATCGAACTGACCGGCCATTTCGTAAACCAGATGGCCCCGGCCAGTCCGCATACCAGCAGTACGCTGACATAAACGCCGGTCAAAATAGTCGGTACACTTTGATTAAACAAATTGGTCTTGCCGATCTCAACATCCATAACCAGCATGATGGAAAAAATAATTAAAACCGAAATGGCTCCGGCATAGACCATGATCTGAACCAGGCCGATAAACCCGGCATTGAGCTGAAAATATATCCCCGCCACGCCCAGGAAGGTCAGCACCAGGAACAGCGAGGCATGCATGATGTTCCTGGAAAGGACGACCCCCAGAGCTGCCAGGAGCGTAATAATAGCCAGGACGATAAAAACCATATCATTCAGGCTCACGCAACCACATCTCCTTCCCCGGAGTGTTCTTTTATAGCCTTATTCGCCAAAGCGCCGGCTACTTTTTTCGCTTTATCTATATCTTCGACCATCAATACCGCTAGTTTTTCCAGTTTATCCTGATCGGAAACAAAAACTGCCGCCAGTATTTTGCCCTTTTCCTCAT